>NZ_JBFAPC010000058.1:0-32058 GCF_040675535.1 Patulibacter sp. NPDC049589
TCCGGCACGGACGGGGCCTCGATCCGGCGCGGCGGGCCGGGCGACGCTGCCGGGCATGGCCCCCGACCGTCCCGCCCCGCGTCCCCCGGCCGGCGTGCCGCGTTCCGGCGAGCGCGGGCAGGCGAGCGTCGAGCACGCGGCGATCGTCCTGCTCGTCGCGCTCGTCCTCGCCGGGGCGGCGTGGGCGGCGGCCGGGTTCAGCGGCGTGGGGATCGTCAACGCGGTCCACTCCGGGATCCGGCGGGCGATCTGCGTCGCCGGCGCGGACGGCTGCGAGGACTTCCACGTCCGGCAGCCCTGCGCCGTCGCGCTGGAGGAGGACCGCACGTCCAAGGGCCTCAGCCTCGGCATCTGGCGCGTGGGCAAGGACCGCAGCGTCGCGGTCGAGCGCCGCTCCGACGGGACGGTGGCGGTCACGCTCTACGACGACCTGCAAGGCGGCGTCGGGAGCTCCGTCGGCGTCCGCTTCGGGATCGGGCGCTCCTCCTCGGACGACGACGGTCCCGCGCTCGAGGCCTCGGCGGGGGTCGAGGGACGGCTGCGCGGCGGCTGGGGCCGCACGTGGGAGCTCCCGGACGCCGCGTCCGCCGCCGCCCTGGTCCGCAGCCTGGCGGCGAAGGACCCGGTGCGCGCCCCGGACGTCGACCGCGTCCGCTTGCGCGCGGACCAGTCGCTGCGGGTCGGGGCGTCCGGGCCGCTGGGCGTGGACGCGGAGGGCTCCTTCGTCCAGGGCCTCAGCGGCGAGGGCACCCAGGACCGCCACACCGGCCGGATCACGGTCAGCCTCGCCGTCTCGCGGGCGGCGTCGGTGGACCTGGCCGGGCCGCTGGGCCTGAAGCTCGGCGCGTCCGTCGCGCTGGAGCCGTCGGCCACGCTGACCCTCGACCGGGACCTGCGCCCGCGCGAGCTGCGGCTCGTCGGCCGGGCGGACGCGCAGCGCGGGGCCGTGCGACGCGACGTGCAGTTGCGGGTCGACCTCACCCGGCCGGCGGTCGCCGCGGGGCTCTCCGAGCTCCTGCGCGGCCTGGTCTCCGCCGACGTCGGGCGGGCGCGGTCCTCCGCTGTCGCGCTCGGGCGCTGGGCCGCGGACGAGGGCTGGATCGACCAGCGCGAGTACGCGACGGCGTCGCAGACGGACGGCTTCGACGCCGAGATCGGGCTGGGCCTGAAGCTCGGGGCGCGCAACCAGGACACCCACAGCAGCGAGCGGCTGCTGTCGGCGCGGAGCCGGCCGCCGGGTGGGCTCTGGGAGGACCGCACGGACTGCGTCGGGCGCTCCTGATGCGGGTCGCCGGGCCCCGCCGCGTCCGCATCGGTGCCGGCGCTGCGTGGGGGCCGCGTTCCGGTGCGACGGGGCCCTGGATGGTCGCTCTCGCCCGTTTGCAGGGGGTTCGTGCGCGGTCGCGGGACGTCCGATCCCGATGCGAACATGTGTTCGTGTCCGGTGCCCCCTACGTCGAGCTGCACTGCCACTCGGCCTACTCGTTCCTCGACGGCGCCTCGCTGCCGGAGGAGCTGGTCCTGGCCGCCGCGCGGCAGGGCCACGACGCGCTCGCGCTGACGGATCACGACGGCGTCTCCGGCTCGATGGAGTTCGCCCACGCCGCCGCGGCGGCGGGGCTCCGGGCGCTCCACGGGGCGGAGCTCACGATCCGGGTCGACCCGAAGGGCCCGCCGCTGCCCCCGGCGGACATGGAGCCCGACCCTGCCACCCGCCGGCACCTGACGCTGCTGGTCAAGGACGGCCGCGGGTGGGCGAACCTCTGCCGGCTGCTGACGACGGCCCACCAGCACACGCGCGACCACCCCCGACGGGTCCGCACGGCGCCGTGGGTGACGATCGGCGACGTCTGCGACGCGCACCAGGGCCTGATCTGCCTGAGCGGCTGCGCCGACCACGGGGTGGAGGAGGAGCCGACGCTGCGCGTGCTGCGCGACGCCTTCGGGACGGAGGACCTCTACGTCGAGCTCCAGCGCCGGTACCTGCGCGGCGACCGCGAGCAGGGCCGCCGGCGCGAGCAGCTCGCGCGGCGGCTCGGGCTGCGCTGCGTGGCGACGGGCAACGTCCACGCGCACTCGAAGGAGCGCGCGCTGCTGCAGGACGCCCTGGTCGCGATCCGGCGCCACACGACGCTCGACGCGTCCGAGCCCGTCCGCCGCGGCAACCACAGCCACGTGCTGGCGACGCCGCGGGCGATGGTCGCCCGGCTCGACGACCACCCCGACGCGGTGGCGGAGTCGGTCCGCATCGCGGAGCGGCTGGAGTTCGACCTCACCCGCCAGCTCGGCTACAGCTACCCCGGGGCGGAGGACGTCGGCGCCGCCCGCGCGCTCGCGGGAGTCTGCGAGGCCGCGTTCGCGGAGCGCTACCCGGCCGGCCACCGGCTGCGGGCGGATGCGCAGGTCCGGCTGGAGGAGGAGCTGGCGCTGATCGGGCGGCTGAAGCTGCCGGGGTTCTTCGTCCTCCACCACGAGATCCTCGAGCTCGCCCGCGACGTCGCGCTCGAGGTCCGCGGACCGTCGGCGGCGCGGGCGGTGCTGCCGCCGGGGCGCGGCCGTGGGTCCTCGGTCTCGTCGATCGTCTGCTACCTCACCGGCCTGTCGCACGTCGACCCGATCGAGACGGGGCTCTCGCTCGGCCGCTTCCTCAACGACGACGTCTCCGGCGTGCCGGACATCGACCTCGACTTCCCGCGGGACATCAGGGCCGAGCTGATCCCGCGGGTGCACCAGCGCTTCGGGACGGACCGCGCGGCGCTGGTCGCCGCCTTCCCGACCTACCGCGCCCGCGGCGCGATCCGCGAGATCGGCGCCGCCCTGGGCCTGCCGGCGGCGGAGCTCGAGCGGGTCGCCCGCGCGTCGGAGGGCTGGTCCGGCCACGGCGTGGCGGGCGACATCGCGATGACGCTGGGCCCGGAGGGCGCGCACGTGGGCGGGCACGACGGGCCGGGCGGACCCGGGCCGGAGGGGCCGTACCCGTCGACCCATCCCGGGGACCCCGGGCATCCTTCGCGGCGGGACGAGCGCGCGAACGCCGAGCGGGAGTTCGGGGACGGCGGCGTGTCGTTCGCCACGACGGAGGGCTTCGTCGCCGGCATGCCGCCGGGCTGGCACCCCGCCTACGTCGCGGGGGGTCCGCTGGGCGGGCGCGGCGCGCCCGGACACCCCGGGTATCCCGGCGACGACGCCGGCCGCACCCTCCAGGACCCGTGGGGCGTCCCCGGGGGCGGGGTGCTCGACACCCGCGACATGCCCGCCGGGGTGGAGTACGACCCCGACGGCCCGCCCCGCAACCGCTGGGAGTGGCTGGCGAAGCTCTCGAGCCTCGCCCACGGCCTGCCGCGGCACCTCTCGCAGCACTCCGGGGGCATGGTGGTGGCGACCCGGCCGCTGGTGGACTGCTGCCCGGTGGTGCCCGCCGCGATGGCCGGCCGGCAGATGGTGATGTGGGACAAGGACTCCTGCTCCGACGCCGGCTTCCTGAAGATCGACCTGCTCGGCCTGGGGATGCTCTCGAGCGTCGAGCGCTGCGTCGAGCTGATCTCCGACCGCCGCGGGGAGCAGGTCGACCTCTCGCGGATCCCGCTCGACGACCCCGAGACCTTCGACACGATCAAGCGGGCGGACACCACCGGCGTCTTCCAGATCGAGAGCCGCGCGCAGATGGGATCGCTGCTGCGCACGCTGCCCGAGAACCTCGAGGACCTGACGATCCAGGTGGCGATCGTGCGGCCGGGACCGATCCAGGGCGGCGCCGTCAACCCCTACATCGAGCGGCGGCAGCGGATGCGCGTCGATCCGTCCTACCGCGTCCCGTACCTGCACCCGTCGCTGGAGGAGCCCCTGAGGCAGACCCTGGGGACGATCATCTTCCAGGACCAGGTGATCGACGTCTCGATGGCGTTCGCCGGGTTCACCGCCGGTCAGGCAGAGGGCCTGCGGCGGGCGATGAGCCGCAAGCGCTCGAAGGAGGCGCTCGAGGCCCACTTCGAGGCGTTCGTGGCCGGCGCCCAGGCGACGCACGGGAACGTCTCCGAAGAGCTCGCCCGCCAGGTCTGGGAGATGGTCCGGGGCTTCTCGGGCTTCGGCTTCCCCAAGGCGCACGGCGCGGCGTTCGGCCTGCTCGCGTACCAGTCGACGTGGCTGCGGGTGCACTACGGCGAGGAGTTCCTCTGCTCGCTGCTGGACGAGCAGCCGATGGGGTTCTACCCGCCCGACGCGCTCGTCCACGACGCCCAGCGGCGGGGCATCGCGGTGCGGGCGCCGGACGTCGAGCGCAGCCGGGACCACTGCACGGTCGAGGACGACGGCGCGGTCCGCATCGGCCTGGGCTACGTGCGCGGGGTCCGGGCGGAGGACGTCGCCCAGCTCGTGGCGGAGCGCGACGCCAACGGGCCCTGGCGCTCGCTGACCGACATGGTCGGCCGGCTCGGCGGCGGGCTGCCCTCGCTCGAGCGGCTCGCCTGGTCGGGTGCGTGCGACGCGCTGGCGGCGGGGGAGGGCGCGGACGCGCTGCCGCTCGCGCGGGCCCGGCGGGCGGCGCTCTGGCGGGTCGGCGCGGTGGCGCCCGGCAAGCGCGTGGCCGCGGGCACGCAGCTGGCGCTGGGGCTCGAGGCCCCGGAGCAGCCCGACCTCGCCGAGATGTCGTCGTGGGACCGCCTGATCGCGGACTACGAGACGACGGCGCTGACGACCGGCATCCACCCGATGGGCCTGCTGCGGGACCGCCTGCGCGAGCGTGGGATGGCGCGGAGCGGCGACCTCCGCCGGCTCCGTCACGGCAGCAGCGTGCGGGTCGGCGGGCTGGTGCTCGCCCGCCAGCGCCCGGGCAGCGCGAAGGGCGTCGTCTTCCTCCTGCTCGAGGACGAACAGGGCACCGTCAACCTCGTGATCCCGCCGGCGGTCTACGCGCGGGAGCGGCTGGCGGTGCGCACCGAGCCGCTGGTCGTGGCCGAGGGGCGACTCGAGCGGCACCCGGCCGCGGGCGGGCAGATCAACCTGCTGGTCCGCAGGATCGTCGCGCTCGACGAGGCGGTGCCGGAGGCCCGGCGCCAGGCGGCGAGCGAGGTCGCCCGGCTGCACCGCCTCTCGCCCGAGGAGCTGCAGCGCTGGCGCGACCAGCAGTCCGAGCCCGCGCAGGTCGCCGTCGGCGGCGGCGTGGTGATCGAGGATCCGCGCTTCGGCGGCGGCCGGCGGGGCCCGGGGCGCGGCGGGCCCGGGCCGGGCGGCGGCTCCGGGACGGCGGGCGGCGGGTCCGGGTCCGGCGGCGGGAACGGGGCGGCCCGGCCGGCGCGGGGCTTCCGCGAGGTGGCTCCTTCGGCGATGAACTTCGGGCAGGGACGGCGCCGATGAGCCGGCGGGGCCGGAGTCCGTGAGGGGACGGGGGAGGAGCCGGTGACCGACCCCTGACGAGAACGCGCTCTCGCGCGCGAACCTGCCACCATCCACCGCCCGGCGCAAGAACCTCCCGCATCTGGGCGGAATCTTGCAGGGCACTGTGAGCCCCGGCACCCTTGCGGGTGTCCGCTGCGCTGCTATCCTGCGACCACGCCGACTCCCGGTGGTACGCCATGCCGCCGGCGACCGGGAGCGCGGGAACCCCATCCGGGGACGAGACACGGCCAGATGGCCGCGTCCTTCGCCGGGTGGACGACCGCACCGGCGGCAGATCACCATGCCGAACGACCGCGACCAACCCTGGTGGGCAGACGCGCAGGAGTATCGCCACCGCGAGACGCGGCGGCGGACCCTCGACGACGCTCCGATCAGGTCCCGGGACGAGTACGAGACGGGCGCCGCCCGTCGCCGTCGTGCCGCCGCGGCCCGCGCATCCGCCCAGGAGCGTCGCGCCAAGCAGCGCCGGCCCGAGCCCGAGGAGTTCGGCTGGGTCGACGAGTCGCCCTTCGCGCCGTCGGAGCGTGAACGGGAGCGCGAGCGCGTCGAGCGCGAGAGCCACCGCCGCGCCCGCGAGCGCTCGCGTCAGCCCGGCACGGACGTCGCCCGCCGGCAGCAGCCCGGCCGCGGCCGTGGCGTCGCCCGCCGCCCCGGCGCCCGTCCGCCGGCGCGTCGTCGTCGCAACAACCTGCTCGCGCGCCCCGAGAAGCTCCTGCTCTACGCGGCGCTCCTCGGCCTCTTCCTGGTGCTCGCCGCGGTGAGCAACTCCGACGCCGCCGTGGTCGTGCACCACGTGGCGTCGAACCGGTAGCCGGCCCCGCCTCCGCCACGTCCCGGGACCTCCTCCCGGGACGAGCGGCGCCCCGCTCAGGTCGCGGGCTTGTGCTGCTCGGCCTCCGGGCGCGCCAGGCGGCTGTGCTTGCGCGCGTACGCGAAGTAGACGACGAAGCCGATCGCCATCCAGACGACGAGGCGGATCCAGGTGCCGACCGGCAGGTTCAGCATCAGCCAGAGGCAGGCCAGGACCGCGAGGATCGGCACGAGCGGCACCAGGGGCGTCCGGAACGGCCGGTGGAGGTCCGGCTGCGACTTGCGCAGGATCGGGACTGCGATCGAGACGAGGATGAACGCCGAGAGCGTCCCGATGTTCGTGGCCTCGCCGAGGACCTTCAGCGGCAGGAAGGCGGCCAGCAGCGCGACGGCGATCGCCGTGATCACGGTGATCCGGTACGGGGTCTTGTAGGTCGGGTGGACCTTCGACAGCCACGGCGGCAGCAGGCCGTCGCGGCCCATCGCGAAGAACACGCGCGACTGGCCGTACATGAGGATCAGCACGGTCGAGGTCAGGCCGGCCAGCGCCCCGATGGAGATCACCGTCGAGGCCCACGACGCTCCCACCTGGTCGAACGCGAACGACAGCGGGGCGTCCACCCCGAGCTTCTTGTACGGCACCATCCCCGTCACCACCAGGCTGACGAGCACGTAGAGGATCGTGCAGATGATCAGCGACGCGAAGATGCCGATCGGCAGGTCGCGCTGGGGGTTCTTCGTCTCCTCCGCGGCCGTCGCGACGATGTCGAAGCCGATGAAGGCGAAGAAGACCAGCGACGCGCCGAAGAAGATGCCCGGCACCCCGAACGCGCTGGTGGGTTCGCCGAGGATCGCCTGGATCAGCGGCTTCTCGTCCAGCGCGGTCGACGCGGTGCCCGCGGACTGGTGCGGGATGAACGGGTCCCAGTTGCCGGTCTTCACGTAGAACGCGCCGACGACGATCACGATCAGGATCACCGTCAGCTTGATCGCGACCACGACGATGTTCATCCGCGAGCTCTCGCGGATGCCGACGATCAGGATCGACGCGACGACCGCCACGATCACGACCGCCGGGATGTTGAAGTTCGCCGTCTGGCCCGCGATCGACGTCGGCAGGTGTATCCCGATGTCGTCCATGAGCTGGGTGAAGTACCCCGACCAGCCCTTCGCCACGGTGGCGGCGCCGAAGGCGAACTCCAGGATCAGGTCCCAGCCGATGATCCACGCGAAGATCTCGCCGAGGGACGTGTAGGAGAACGTGTACGCGGAGCCGGCGACCGGGACGGAGGACGCGAACTCGGCGTAGCAGAGGGCCGCGAGCCCGCAGGCGATCGCGGCGACGACGAACGACAGCGGCGCGGCCGGACCGGCCTTCTCCGCCGCGGCGGTGCCGGTCAGGACGAAGATGCCGGTGCCGACGATGACGCCGACGCCGAAGATCGTCAGCTGGAGCGGCCCCATCTCCTTCTTGAGGCCGTGCTCTGGGTCCTCCGTGTCGGCGATCGACGCCGCGACCGATTTCTTCCGCAGGAGTGTCGAACTCATCTTCGCCCGTTTCCCCGGTCGTCACGGGGGAAACGCGATCGGGCCCGTCCGTGACGCGCGGCGAGCGGCGGCGCGCCAATACCGGCGCGGCGATTGCGGAATCGTCCCCGGGCGGGTAGGTATCGAGGACCGGATCGGCCGTTCCGCCCGCCGCCCGCCGCCCGCGCAGGAGTTCGCGACCGGGGCGTTGCGATCCGCCGCCGGACGAGTACACTTACATCTTGTTAGTCGCTTCACGTTGTGAAGCACAGGTAAACGCCCTCGGAAGGTCCGTCATGCCCACTGCCATGAGCCGCTTCACCATTCACGACGACCTCTCCGCGCCCGAGGGGTCGCTCCCGGTGATCAAGGGGGCACTCGCCTCCGCCGGACAGCTGCCGAACCTCGTCGGCGTGCTCGCCGGGTCCCCGGCCGCCCTTCGCGGCTACGCCCGCTTCGCGGGTGAGCTGCGCCACGGCATCCTCGACGTCCCGACGAAGGAGCGCCTGTCGCTCGCCGTCGCCGAGCACTTCCGCTCGACCCCGGGCGTGAAGATGCACCAGCGCCTCGCCCGCCAGAACGGCATCGGGATCGACGAGGTCAAGCTCGCCCGCAACTTCGCGTCGGCGGACGAGAAGCAGGACGTCCTCCTGCGCTACGTCGGGCACCTGCTGCGCAAGCGCAGCCAGCCGCCGGCCGCCCTGCAGGAGGAGGCCCTCGAGCTCGGCTGGACCGAGGAGGAGCTCCTCGAGTCGATCGCGTTCGCGTCGGTCGAGGTCTTCTCGGCGCTCGTCAACATCGCGGGCGACGTGCCCGTGGACGGATCGACCGAGGAATCGCGCCAGCTCCGCGCGGCGTGATCCCCGGGGACGGCACCGGGGGCTGCTGCCCGCAGTACCACCAGGCGGTCGAGCTGATCGGCCGCCGGTGGACGGGCGCCATCGTGGCGATCCTCCTGGCGGAGGACGGGCCACGGCGGTTCTCCGAGCTCCGGGCCGCCGTGCCCGGGCTGTCGGACCGGGTCCTGTCCCAGCGGCTGCGCGAGCTCGAGGCCGAGCACCTCGTCGAGCGCGAGGTGCACCCCGGCCCGCCGCTGCGGGTGGCGTACACCCTGACGGCGAAGGGCCGCGATCTGGCGCCCGTCGTCCGGGCCCTGGAGCGCTGGGGTCAGCGCTGGATGGACTGCGCGGGCACCGAGCCCGTGGCCGTGTCGGTCGGCCCGTCGGCCGACGACCACCCTCTCGGCTAGCCTTCCCCCTCGGTGAGCGCGCGGTCGACGCGCTCCGGTCCAGTCCGGACCCCGAACCCACAGGAGCGAACGACACCGTGCCCGAGACCCCGCGCACCCCAGAGGACATCAAGCGCCTGGTGGCCGAGCAGGACATCCGCTTCGTGCGGATGTGGTTCACCGACATCCTGGGCCGCCTGAAGTCCTTCTCGGTCAACGCCTCCGACCTCGACGACGCGTTCGAGGGCGGGATGGGCTTCGACGGCTCCTCGATCACCGGCTTCAACGCCGTCGAGGAGTCGGACATGATCGCGATGCCCGACCCGTCGACCTTCGCGATCCTGCCGTGGGCGCCGAAGAGCGAGGGCGTCGCCCGTATCTTCTGCGACGTCCTGACGCCCGAGCGCACCCCGTACGAGGGCGACCCGCGCTACATCCTCAAGCGCGCGATCAAGCGGGCGACGGACATGGGCTTCGACGTCTTCAACGTCGGCCCGGAGCTCGAGTACTACCTCTTCAAGGACTCCAAGGACACCGAGGTCCTGGACGAGGGCGGCTACTTCGACCTCACCGCCCTGGACGCCGGCTCCGACGTCCGCCGCGACACCTCGCTGGCGCTGGAGGAGCTCGGCATGAAGGTGGAGTACAGCCACCACGAGGGTGGCCCCTCGCAGCACGAGATCGACATCCGGTACGCGGACGCCCTGAAGATGGCGGACGACTGCATGACGTACCGGCTGACGGTCAAGGAGATCGCGATGCAGCACGGCTGGCACGCGACCTTCATGCCCAAGCCGCTGACGGGCGAGAACGGCTCCGGGATGCACACGCACCTGTCGCTGTTCCGCGACGGGCGCAACGCGTTCTACGACCCGAACGACCGGTACTACCTGTCCGACATCGGCAAGGCGTTCATCGCCGGCCAGCTGCGCCACGCGCGCGAGATGTCGGCGGTCTACGCGCAGTGGGTCAACAGCTACAAGCGGCTGGCGCCGGGCTACGAGGCACCGGTCTACGTCGCGTGGTCGCGCCGCAACCGCTCCGCGCTGGTGCGCGTCCCGATGTACCACCCGGGCAAGGAACAGGCCACGCGGATGGAGCTGCGCTGTCCCGACCCGGGCTGCAACCCGTACCTGACGTTCGCGCTGCTGCTGCACGCGGGCCTCGACGGCATCGAGAAGGGCTACGAGCTGCCCGAGCCGATGGAGCGCAACCTCTACCACCTGTCGCCGGACGATCGCCGTCGCCTCGGCATCGAGCAGCTGCCCGAGACGCTCGGCGAGGCCGTGGAGCTGGCCGCCGAGTCCGAGCTCGTCCTCAAGGCGCTGGGCGAGCACACGCTCGACCGCTTCGTGGAGATCAAGCGCGAGGAGTGGGAGGACTACCGCGTGCAGGTCACGCAGTGGGAGCTCGACCGGTACCTCCCCGTCCTGTAGCGGGCGGCCCGGGGCGCACGTAGACGCATCGGATCTCGGCACGCGACGAACGCTGCAGTGCGGTTACCTGCCGGTCCTCTAGGACTGGCGAGGGTCGCCGTCGTGGGACGGCGACCCCGGTGGGACGACGTGGTCCCGCGACACGGGCGACCGTCCGGCGCACCGCGCGCCGGGTTCGATCGCGCCGGGACCTCGAGCAGTCCCGGCGCCGGGACTGCTTAGAAGGAGGTGCGGCGGATGCGGAAGCCCGAGCCGAGGGCCTTGCTCTTGTCGAGCTTCTTGCCGGCGTTCACGTACAGCGTGTAGCTGCCGGTGCGGTAGTTCGACGGCGCGACCACGGCCTTGCGGCTGACGTAGCCGCAGACGTTGCCGGTGCCGATCTCGAACCGCTTGAGGACCTTGGTGCTCTTCGTCCCGCGGACGATGAAGCCGTAGACCTTCTGGCCGGCGAAGATCGTCGCGGAGGCGCGCACGAGGCGCTTCTTGCGCGGGTTGCTCGGCTTGGTCGACACGTCGACGGCGATCGTCGCCGTCTTGATGTCGGCGGAGCCGGTGATCGGCGAGCCGCCGGGCAGGAACTCGGTGACCTCGAGCTTCACGGCGCGGCCGGCGCTCGGGTAGATGCCGGCGGTGCTGTACGAGCCGCCGATGGAGTAGGTGGCGTTGCCGGCGGCGTCGAAGTTGCCGACCTGGCTGCCGGCCTTGCCGCCGACGCCGTAGATCTGGAAGCGGCCGCCCGGCGTGCCGCCGCTGATCGTGCCGGTGATCGGCTGGTACTGGGTGTTGCCCGGCTGGTACAGCGACGAGTAGCACGGGGCGCTCGGGGTGATCGCCGCGGCGGAGCCGACGGCCGGCACGGCGGCGAGGCCGAGCAGGGCGATGGTCGGCGCGGCCACGAGGGACAGAGGACGGGGCATGATGCTCCTGATCGGGGGGAATGCGGCGGGCGCGGGGGACGCCCGTCCGGGCCTGATCCTATTGCGAACGACGCCGTTCCCGCCGTGAGAGATTCGTGAGGACGCCACACCGCGCGGCGCACAGGACGTCCCCGGGATCGGTCTGCGTCGGGGCCGGGGCCGGGCTCGGAGCCCGCGAGCACGCGGCCCCCGGCGACCGCGACGCGTGGCCTTCGCCGTCGCGGTCGTCCGCGGTGGACGCCGACGTCGCCGCCGCCGCGGCGGCCGTCAGCCGCGGCCGACGGTGAAGCCGAAGACGACCGTCGACGGCGACGTCCGGCGGAGGGTCTTCCCCGGACCGACGTAGAGCCGGTAGGCGCCGCGGCGGGCGCCGGGCGGGGCCACGACGACCTTGCGCCGGACGTAACCGCAGACGTCGCCCGTCCCGAGGCTCACGCGCCGCAGCGCCTTGCGGCCGCCCTTGCGCACGACGAAGCCGTAGAGCCGCTTGCCGGCCAGGGGCGTGCCGGAGACCCGGACGAGGCGCTTGGAGCGGGGGCTCCGCGGGCGCAGCGCGACGGAGATCGTGTAGTTGACGACGCGCGTCTGGCCGATCGGGGTGACGGCGCCCGCGGCGTCGCGGACGGCGAGGTCGATCACGCGGCCGGCGGACGGGGCGGTGCCGAGGCCGAAGAGGCTGGTGATCCGCGGCGTCGCGCTGCCGGACCCGTCGTAGGACCCGGACGCCGAGCCGGCGGACCCGGCCGGCCGGCCGGGGAGGGCGGCGAGCAGGGTGAACGTCGCACCCGGGCCGCCGCCGCGCAGCGTCGCGACGATCGGCTCGTCGCTCGTGCTGGAGGGCAGGTTCGAGTAGCAGGGGCTCGCGACGGTGCCGGTGACCGACGAGCCGCCGGACGGGAGCGCGGCGATGCCGACGGGGACGGCGACCAGGGCGGCGGCGCCGGCGGCGAGACCGAGGAGGAGTGGGCGGCGAGGCATGATGGGTTCCTGGGGCTCCGGAAGGGCGGCCGCGAGCCGCGCACGCGAACTGTAGAAGGTGGCGCGCCGCCACGACGCGGGTGACCGGTCGCGGCCCCCACGGCGGCCATCGCGCGGGTCCCGCGGCCGCCGGTCGGCCTCCGGCACCGCGAGAGACGACAGCCGCCGACCGACCACGGGGCGCGGCTCGGACCGGGGGCGCTCAGCCCGCCGGGGTCGGGCCGTCCAGCGCCGCCCGCAGTGCGTCCGGGTCCGTGACCGGCGCCCGGCACGCGAAGCCCTCGCAGACGTACGCGGCGGCGCGGCCGTCGACGGCCGTCCGGCCTCGCAGCAGGGCGACCGGCGTCCCGTCCGGGTCGTCCCCGTCGCCGGTCGCGACCACGACGCCCGGCCGCGGGCGCTCGCGGACCACGGCGAGCAGCGCCTCGCGCTGGTCGGCGGGCCCGACGATCGCGACCTCGCGCGTCGTCCGCCGACGCTCGTCGAGCGCCAGCAGCGCGTACGCGACGGCCTGCGGGTGCTTCTCGGCCAGCGGGCCGGCCAGTCGCAGCCAGCCCTCGGCGGCGGCCGTCCAGCGGTGCTCGCCCGTCAGGGACCCGAGGCGCAGCAGCCCGCGCGCCGCGGACGCGCCGCCCGACGGCGTCGGCGCGTCGTCGAGCTCCTTGCGGCGGACCAGCAGCGCCTCGGCGTCGTCGGCGGTGGAGAAGAAGCCGCCGCGCTCGGGGTCGGAGAAGCGGGCCACGATCGTCGTCGCGAGCTCCTCCGCCCACGCCAGGTCGGCCGGGTCGCCGCCGGCCTCGAAGAGGGCGAGCGCGCCCTCGAGCAGGAAGGCGTGGTCCTCGAGCACCGCCGCGTGGGGTGCGGCGCCGCCGCCGGCCCGGTGCGACCACGAGCGCCGCAGGCGGCCGTCGACGACGAGCCCGCGGCGGACGAACGCGGCGGCCTCCCGGGCGACGTCGACCAGGTCGTCGCGCTCCAGCGCCGCGCCGGCCTCGGCGAACGCCTGGATCGCCAGGCCGTTCCAGCCGGCGAGGCGCTTGTCGTCGACGCCCGGCCGGACCCGCTGCGAGCGGGCGGCGAGCAGGCCGGCGCGGATCCGCTCGCGGGCGGCGGCGTCGGGGTCGGGCCCGCGGTCCTCGAGCACCGAGACGCCGCCCTCGGCGTTGCCGGCGTCGGTCACGCCGAACCACGTGATGGCGGCCTCGGCCTCCGCCGGGGGCAGGGCGGCGCGGATCTGCTCCGGGGTCCAGACGTAGAAGCGGCCCTCGACGCCCTCGGAGTCGGCGTCCAGCGCGGCCAGGAACCCGCCCTCCGGCCCGCGCAGCTCGGTGGCGAGGAACGCCAGAGTGCGCTCCGCGACCTCGCGCAGCGCGTCGTCGCCCCAGAGCTGCCAGCCCTGCACGTAGGCGCGGGCGAGCAGCGCGTTGTCGTAGAGCATCTTCTCGAAGTGCGGGACCGACCAGGTGGCGTCGACGGCGTAGCGCGCGAAGCCGCCGCCGAGCTGGTCGTGGATGCCGCCGGAGGCCATCGAGCGGAGCGTCTGGCGGGCCAGGGCGGCGGCGAGCGGGCGCTCCTCCGCCGCGGGGTCGTCGCCCTCCCCGTCGCCGGCGGCACGGGCGAGGAGGAACAGCAGCGCCGCGTGCGGGGGGAGCTTCGGGGCGGTCCCGAAGCCGCCCTGGAGCGCGTCGTAGCCCGCGCGCAGCGCGCGGACCGCGGCCGGCAGCAGCGCCGCGTCCGGGACGTCGTCGGCCGGGCGCAGGTGCGCCGCGCCGGCCAGCCGGGCGCCCGCGTCGGTCAGGGACGCCAGGATCTCGTCGCGCCGCTCGCTCCACGCCTGCGCGACGGCGTCGAGGACCAGCCGCCACGAGGGCAGGCCGTTCCGCGACTCCGGCGGGAAGTACGTGCCGCCGTGGATGGGCTGCTGCTGCGGGGTCAGGAAGACGTTCAGCGGCCAGCCGCCCTGTCCCGTCATGCCCTGCACGGCGTCCATGCAGATCGCGTCGACGTCGGGCCGCTCCTCGCGGTCGACCTTCACGCACACGAAGGACTCGTTCATGACCGCGGCGACGCCGGGGTCCTCGAAGGACTCGTGCGCCATCACGTGGCACCAGTGGCAGGCGGAGTACCCGATCGACACGAGCAGCGGCTTGTCCTCCGCTGCGGCGCGCTCCAGCGCCTCGGGGCCCCACGGCAGCCACGCGACGGGGTTCTCCGCGTGCTGCAACAGGTAGGGGGACGTCTCCCGGGCCAGCGCGTTCGGCATCCACCGGAGCGTGCCACACGGCCCCGGCGCGGGGGGAGACCGCGGCCGGCGTCCACCGGCGCCCGCGGCTCCTGCGCTCAGCGCTCCACGAAGGCCTGGATCCGCCGGGCGAACGTGGAGCCGAGCTGCTCGACGTCGTCGGGGTCGATGCCCAGCGCCTCGTAGATCGCGCTCTCGTCGGCGAGCGGGTTCGGCAGCGTGTAGCGGCCGGACCGCAGGCCGCGGCCCCGGACGAGGACGCGGATCCGCTTGCCGTCGCCGGCCTTCGTCGTCACGGCGGTGCCGGGCACGTAGCCCAGGCGGTCCAGGCGCAGGGTGCCGCCGGAGGTCAGCGTCGCGGTGCCGCTGCGCAGGCCGGCGACGTGGATCGCGGGCGGGGCGTCGAGCGACAGGGTGCCGTCGGAGCTCGCGAAGCTCGCCAGCAGCGCCGAGCGCACCGCGTCGAGGATGGTCGCGCGGGCGACGCCGCGGGCACGCTCCGTGGCGGTCCTGCCGAACGCGGCGGGGGACTCCGGGGCCAGCGGCGTGGCCTTCACCACGGCGCTCGGGCGGCGGCAGCGGCCGATCGGCTTGCCGGCCGCGAAGGCCGTCAGCGCGCCGGTCACGCAGCCCCGGCCGGAGCCGATCACGGAGTGGCCCTGGCCGGGGACCGAGAGCAGCTGGGTGCCGGGGTGGCGGGCGGCGACGCGCCGGGCCTCCTCGGGCGACGTGCGCGTGTCGTCCTCGCCGCTGAGCATCAGGGTCGGAACGTCCGGCGCGGCGCCGATGCCGAGGCCGTCGGGCGTGCCGGGCCACTCCTCGCACAGCCCGGCCGGGGTCAGGTCGACGAGGTCGGACGCCGCCCAGCCGCCGCGCTGGGCGCCGGTGAGACCGCCGAGGGCGGCGAGCGACGCGGTGCGCCGCGGCGCGCCGGGCGGGGTGCCCGGGGCCCACGGCTGGTGGGCGTCGCGGCAGACGGTCGCGACGTAGCTGCCGGTGCTGACGCTCGCGGCGGCGCCGACGCCGGAGGACGGGTCCTCGTCGTCCTCGGGCGTCGCCAGCAGGCCCGACTCGCGGGCGAGACGGCCGAGCGGGGCGGGGTCGCCCACGCCGGCGCGGCGCAGCGCGGCCGGCATCGCGGCACGCAGCATCGGGTCGAGGTCCCCGGCCTGGATCAGACTGATGAGGATCGTGGCGTCGACCTTGGCGGGGACGCGCTTGCCCTCGCCGTCGTCGACCGCGGTGGTCAGCGGCAGCAGCGCGCGGGTGCGGGCGAGGTCGGCGCCGACGTCGGTCGTGACGCCTCGGCAGGCCGCGCGCAGGCACGCGTGGCTCAGCGCGCCGGGCAGCGCCCGGAAGGTGCCGAGCGAGAACGGGTCGTTCCCGGTGGCGTCGACCGTCGAGTCCAGGACGAGGCCGGACACGCGGTCGGGGTGCGCCGCGGCGTAGCGCTGCGCGGTGAAGGTGCCGTAGGAGACCCCGACGACGAGGAGCTGGTCGTAGCCGCCGGCGATCCGGACGGCCTCGAGGTCGGCGACGACGTCGGAGGTGCCGTAGAGGTCGACGGCCGGGCCCAGGCGCCGCGCGCAGGAGCGGAAGCTCTCGGGCGTGGAGAGCCCGGTCACGGCGGTGGTCTCGAGCTCGGGACAGACGATGAGGTCGGTCGAGCGGCCGGTGCCGCGGGTGTCGACGGTGACGAGGTCGCGCTTCTTCAGCAGCGGCTTGAGCAGGGGCGCGACGTCGCTCGCCAGCAGCGTGGCGGCCTGGCCCGGGCCGCCGGCGAGGAACAGCACGCCCTCGCGGCGGACCTTCTTCTTCCGCTCGCCGAGCTGGACCGTCCGGACCGAGAGGCCGACCTCGCCCGGGACGGCGCCGGTGCGGTCCAGCGGGACGACGACGCGGGAGCAGCGCGTCCGGCCCACCGACTGGTCGCCGCAGCGCAGGTCGGCCGAGGCGGGGGCTGGCGCCGCCGCGATCACCGCCAGGACCGGGAGCAGCGCCGGGAGGAGCCGGGAGAGCGGGCGGGACACGCGGGACACGCGTGCGAGGCTACCGGCCCGCGCGGCTATCGTTGCCGCGTCCGCGCCCCCGCCCTGGAGCTCCACCGATGTCCATCGATCGCCACACCTTCGTCGTCCCCGGCGCGCCGCCCGCGATCGGCCCGTACGTCCACGCCGTGGCGTCCGCCGGCCTGCTGTTCTGCTCCGGCCAGATCCCCCTGCACCCGGAGACCGGCGAGCTCGTGGGGGAGACGCCCGCGGAGCAGGCGCGCCAGTGTCTCGAGAACCTCGCCGCCGTGGCGGAGGGCGCCGGCGCGCGCCTGGCCGATGCGGTCCGCTGCACCGTCTACCTGACCGACATGGGCGCGTTCGCGGCGGTCAACGAGGTCTACGCGGAGTTCTTCCCCGAGGACCCGCCGGCCCGCCTCGCCCTCGGCGTCGCGGCCCTGCCGAAGGGCGCGCTGGTCGAGGTGGAGGCGGTCATCGCCCTGTCGTCCTGACCCGGCCCACCCGGGTGGGCCGAGCCCTGCCGCAGTCCGATGCGCTCGGACTCGCGACGCTCGGGTCGGGGCCCGGCGCCGTCTCTAGATCGGCGTGACGTACGCCGCCGTCAGCCCGCCGTCGACCATGAACGTCGACGCCGTGATGAAGCTCGACTCGTCCGACGCCAGGAAGAGGACGGCGTTGGCGAGCTCGCGGGCCTGGGCGAAGCGGCCCATCGGGACGTGGACGAGGCGGCGGTTGGCGGCCTCGGCGTCGTTGGCGTAGAGCTCGCGCAGCAGCGGCGTGTCGACCGGCCCGGGGCACAGCGCGTTGACGCGGACGCCCTGGCGCGCGAACTGCACGCCGAGCTCGCGGCTCATCGAGAGGACGCCGCCCTTCGACGCGGTGTAGGCGATCTGCGAGGTCGCGGCCCCCATCAGGGCGACGAACGACGCGGTGTTGATGATCGACCCGCCGCCGGTCTCCAGCAGGTGCGGGAGCCCGTGCTTGCAGCAGAGGTAGACGGACTTCAGGTTGACGTCCTGCACGCGCTGCCAGGCGTCCTCCTCGGTCTCGAGGATCGAGTCGTCGTCGGGTGGCGAGATGCCGGCGTTGTTGAAGAGGACGTCGATCGTGCCGTACGTCTCGCGGACCTGCGCGTAGGCGGCGGCGACGTCGGCCGAGGACGTGACGTCCCCCTGGATCGCCAGGTCGACCTCGGGCTGGTCGGCGGTCAGGTCGAAGCCGACGACCGTGGCGCCCTGCTCGCGGAAGACCTTGGCGGTCTCCGCCCCGATGCCGGACGCGGAGCCGGTGATGACGGCGACCTTGCGCTCCAGGCGGCCGGGGTGGGAGCCGGCGGTCTCGGTGCTGCTCTCGGTGCTGCTCATGCGGCCTCCTCGGGGTGATGGGTGACGGTCTCGGGGCGCGCGACGCGCCCGGAGGGGAAGGGGTGTCCGGGTTCGGCCCGGCCACCCGGGTCGCCGGCGATCGTCGGTCGGCCGGCGGCGGCGCCGCGCCCGCGACGTGGGAGGTGCGTCACGCGCCGGTCGCCCAGTAGACGGTCTTCAGCTCGGAGTAGGCCTCCATCGCGTGCGGGCCGAGCTCGCGCCCGACGCCCGACTGCTTGAAGCCGCCGAACGGCGTGGAGACGCGGACCGAGCTGTTGGAGTTGATCGACAGCACGCCGGACGCGATGCCGCGGGCGACGCGCAGGGCGCGGCCGCCGTTCTCGGTCCAGATCGAGCCGGAGAGCCCGTAGATCGAGTCGTTGGCGATCCGCACGGCGTCGGCCTCGTCGTCGAACGGGATGACGGAGACGACGGGGCCGAAGATCTCCTCGCGCGCGGCCGGGCTCGTCGGGTCGACCGGGCAGAGCACGGTGGGCGGGAACCAGAACCCGTCGCCGTCGGGGGCGCTGCCGCGGAACGCGACCTGCGCGTCGTCGGGCACGAACGACGCGACCTTCTCGCGGTGCGCCGCCGAGATCAGCGGTCCCATGGCGACGTCCGGTCCGAGCGGGTCGCCGACGGTCACGGCCTGCACCGCGGGCTCGAGCAGCTCGAGGAAGCGGTCGATCGCCGAGCGCTGCACCAGGATCCGCGAGCGGGCGCAGCAGTCCTGGCCGGCGTTGTCGAAGACGGCGCCCGGGGCGGCGGCTGCGGCGGCCTCCAGGTCGGCGTCGGCGAAGACGACGTTGGCCGACTTGCCCCCGAGCTCGAGCGTGACGCGCTTGATCGTGCTCGCCGCGGCGCGCTGGATGCCGGCGCCGACGCGGGTGGAGCCGGTGAAGGCGATCTTCGCGACGTCCGGGTGCTCGACGAGGTGCTGCCCGACCGTCGGACCAGGGCCGGCAACGACCTGGAACACGCCCTCCGGGAACCCGGCCTCCAAGGCGATCCGCTCCAGCTCGATCGCCGTCAGCGGCGTCAGCTCGGCGGGCTTGAGGATCGCGCAGTTGCCGGCCGCCAGCGCGGGGGCGAGCTTCCACGACGCGATCGGCAGTGGGAAGTTCCACGGCGTGATCAGGCCGACGACGCCCAACGGCTCGTGGAAGGTCATGGCGACGCCCCCCGCGACGGGGATCGTGTCGCCGAGGTGTCGCTCGACGCCGCCGGCGAAGTAGCGGAACGTCGCGGCGACCATGCCGATCTCGCCACGGGCGGACGCGATCGGGTGCCCGGCGTTGCGGGCCTCCAGGGTCGCGAGCGGCTCGAGCTCGGCCTCGACCGCGTCGGCGAGGCGCAGCAGGAGCAGCGCGCGGTCCGACGGCGCGACGTCGCGCCAGGCCGGGAACGCGGCCCGGGCGCGGGCGACGGCGCGGTCGACGTCCTCGGTCGTGGCCTCGGCGATCTCGGCCATCGGGCGGCCGGTCGCGGGCTCGACGACGGTCAGGGTCATCGGTCCTCCTTCTGGGTGGTGGTGACGGTCGGCCGCGGCCGGCGGCGGGGCGCGCCGGTCATCGGGTGGTCCGCCCGGAGGCGGTCGCGTGGGTGCGGGCGGCGTCGACGAGCGCCGCGATCACGGCGCTGCGCGGGTCGGCCTCGGGGTGCCACTGGACGCCGAGGCAGAACGTGCGGTCGCCGCGCTCGATCGCCTCGGTCAGGCCGTCGCCGGTGGCCCGGCCGGTGACGTTCCAGTCGGCGGGCAGGCGGTCGAGCGCCTGGTGGTGGTGCGAGCGGACGGACGCGGCGTCGGCGCCGACGGCCCGTGCCGCCAGCGACCCGGGGACGAGGTCGACGCCGTGGGCGTTGCGCTCGTCGAGCGTGCCCGCCACCCGTCGGTGCTCGTCGGTGTGGAGCACGTCGGGCAGGTGCTGGATCAGCGTGCCGCCGCCCGCGGCCGCGACGATCTGCATGCCGCGGCAGATCGCCAGGAGCGGCAGGTCGGCGTCCTGCGCGGCGCGGGCGAGCGCGATCTCGAAGGCGTCGCGGTCAGGCGTCTCGCCGGTCGTCGCGGGATCGGGCTCGGCGCCGTAGGACGCGGGGGAGAGGTCCACCCCGCCGGTGAGGATCAGGCCGTCGAGGCCGCGCAGCGCGTCGCCGGGGTTCGCTGCGTCGACCGGGTCGACGGGCAGGAGCACGGCGCGGCCGCCGGCGCGCTGGATCGCGGCGACGTAGCTCGCGGGTACGAAGTCGGCGGGCTGCTCCCAGGCGCCGCCGTGGCGGATCGTCTCGTGGGCGCAGCTGACGCCGACCACGGGTCGGGGCGTGGTGACGACGACGCCGGCGGCGTCGGGGTGTCCGGTGGTGCTCATCGGGGGCTCCGGTCGGGGGTCTACAGCCGCTCGAAGCCGCGGAAGCGCTCCCAGTCGGTCACGGCCGCGCCGAACGCGTCGAGCTCGACCTGGGCCATGTTGGCGTAGTGCGCGACGACCTCCGGACCGAAGGCCTCCTGCGCCAGCGGGCTGGCGACGAACAGGTCGCGGGCGGCGTGCAGCGTCGTGGGCACCTGCGGCACCTCGGCCTCGTAGGCGTTGCCGGTGGTGGGCGGCCCGAGCGTCAGCTTCCGGTCGATCCCGTCGAGCCCCGCCGCGATCGTGGCGGCGAGCGCGAGGTACGGGTTGACGTCGGCGCCGGGGACGCGGTTCTCGACGCGCAGCCCCTCGCCGTGGCCGACGACGCGCAGGGCGCAGGTCCGGTTGTCCTCCCCCCAAGCGATCGCGGTCGGCGCGAACGACGCGGACGCGTAGCGCTTGTAGGAGTTGATGTTCGGGGCGAAGAGCAGCGTCAGCGCCTCGACGTGCTCGAGCTGGCCGGCGACGAACGACTCGAAGAGGGCGCGGTCCTGCGCGAAGACGTTCTCGCCCGTCGCGGCGTCCGCGAGCGAGCAGTGGATGTGGCACGAGTTGCCCTCGCGCTCGTCGTACTTCGCCATGAAGCTGATCGACATGTCCTCCTGCGACGCGATCTCCTTCGCGCCGTTCTTGTAGACCACGTGCTGGTCGGCGGCGGTGAGCGCGTCGCCGTAGCGGATGTTGACCTCGTGCTGGCCGAGGTTGCACTCGCCCTTGGAGTCCTCGACGCGCATGCCCGCGGCGGTCATGTCGTTGCGGATCCGGCGGATCAGCGGCTCGACGCGGGAGGTCCCGAGCAGCGAGTAGTCGACGTTGTAGAGGTTGGCGGGCTCGAGGTCGCGGTAGCCGGCGTGCCACGCCTCCTCGTAGCCGGTGCGGAAGACGAGGAACTCGAGCTCCGTCGCCGCGTTGCAGACCCAGCCGCGCTCCTCGAGGCGACGCAGCTGCCTCCGCAGCACCTGGCGCGGCGACGCGACGACGTCGGACCCGTCGGGCCAGACGACGTCCGCCAGGCAGATGACGGTCCCCGGCTGCCACGGCACCGGCCGCAGCGTCGCCATGTCGGGCCGCATGACGAAGTCGCCGTAGCCGCCCTCCCACGACGCCATCGCGTAGCCGCCGACGGTGTGCATCTCGACGTCGACGGCCAGCAGGTAGTTGCAGCCTTCCGCGCCGTGCTCGGCGATGTCCTCGACGAAGTGCCGCGCGGTCAGCCGCTTGCCCTGGAGCCGCCCCTGCATGTCGGTCATCCCGAGGACGACGGTGTCGACCTCTCCGGCGTCGACCTGCGCGCGCAGGTCCTCCAGGGTCAGGGCCATCAGACGTCCAGCTCCTCTTCGATCTCGCGGACGGTGTGCAGCGGCCCGGTGAACCACTTCCGGGCCGACAGCAGCCACCAGACTCCCACGGCGCCGAGGACGACGACCACGGTGATCGGGGCGAAGTTCACGCTGCTCCACGTGAAGTCGTCGTTCCAGGGCAGGCCGGCGTCGGCCGCCGGGACGATGAACAGCAGGCAGATGAAGACGACCCAGGCGATCGCGACGATCCCGACGATCTTGTACCAGCGCCCCAGGCTCCAGTCGCCGGTCTCGAAGGCGGACCCGTGCTTCAGCCGCAGCCAGATCGGGATCGCGTAGGAGATGTAGAGGCCGATCACCGCGATCGACGTGGCCGCGGAGTAGGCGACCAGCGACTTGTCCGAGGACACGATCAGCGAGGGGATCAGCAGGATCCACGCGAAGACCACGACGACGCCGATCGCCGCGACGGGGACGCGGCGGCTGGAGAGCACGGACCAGTAGCGGGACCCGGGGACGGCCTTGTCCCGCGAGAACGCGTAGAGCATGCGGGACGCGGCGGTGACCGACGCGTAGCCGCAGAAGAGCTGCGCGACCGCGGCGATGATGAGCAGCAGGCCGGAGAGGAAGCCCGACAGCTGCGTGTCGAGGATGTAGATGACCGGCGACGGCAGCCCCGCCTTGGCCGTCGCGTCGAGCGTCTCCTGGGCGGTGCCCGGGATGGCGTAGGTCACGACCATGATCAGGACGTAGCCGAACACGGCCGAGACCAGGATGGTGTTGATGATCCCCTTCGCCACGGCCGTCGAGGCGTTCTTCGTCTCCTCGGACATGTGCGCCGAGGCGTCGTACCCGGTGAACGTGTACTGCGCGTGCAGCAGGCCGAGCAGGAAGCTGAAGCCCACGCCGCCGAAGCCGACGCCGGAGTTGTCGACCGTCTTCGTGAATGCGAACGAGAAGTCCTGGTGGCTGTGGGCGAACAGCACGAGGACCAGGAGGAAGATCGTCACGCCGATCAGGTGCCACCAGGCCGAGACCATGTTGATCGCGTTCATGATCTGCGGCCCGATCACGTTCATCCCGGCGTGCAGCAGCAGGATCACCGTGAAGACCGCGAACAGCGTGCCCGGGCTCGTGCCGAGCCCGAGGCCGATCGTCTCGAGCACCGCGGTGACGAAGATCGCCGCGCCGTAGTCGATGGCCGCTGTGACGGCGATCTGCCCGACGAGGTTGAACCACCCCGTGAACCAGCCGTGCGCGGGGGTGCCGAGCTTCGAGGCCCACCAGTAGAGGCCGCCGGCGGTCGGGTAGGCCGAGGCGAGCTCGGCCATCGCCATGCCGACGAACAGGACCATGATCGAGACGAGGGGCCAGCCCCAGGCCATCGTGATCGGTCCGCCGTTCTGCAGCCCGATCCCGTAACTCGCCAGGCCGCCGGTGAGGATCGAGACGATCGAGAACGAGATCGCGAAGTTCGAGAACCCGCCCATGCTGCGCTCGAGCGTCGGCTCGTACCCCATCTCCCGCAGCCGGCGAACATCGGCGTCGCCTTCCGGTGCCGCCGCTGGTTCCTCGATCGTGCTCATGCCGTCGCTCCCGCGCGTAAAGGTTTGCTCGCCGTGCCTTCTGGGCGAACCTACCCGCGGCCCGGGAGCCCGGTCAATCGCCGTTCGTCCAAACCCGCGTGCGCACGGTCACGGACGGGGACCTCGGCGACGGCGGGATCCGGGGAGGAACGTCGGGCCTCAGGCCGGCGCGAGGCCCGCGATGACCTGCTCGGTGCCCGCGAGGTGGCGACGCATCGTGCGCACCGCGGCGGCGACGTCGCCGCGCTCGACGGCCGCCACGAGCCGGCGATGCTCGACGTTGGAGTGCTCGAGCACGGCGCGGGGGTGGGCGATGTGGGCGATCAGGTCCGTGGCCTCGGCCTGGAGCTCGGCGGCCTGGAGGACGAGGCGGCGGACGCCGGTCAGCTCGGCCAGGCCCACGTGCAGCGCCGCGTCGGCGCGGCGGTACGCGGTGAAGCCGTCCGCGTCGCCCATCAGGACGATCTGCTCGCGGAGCGCACGGAGGCCGTCGTGCGTCTCGCCGGGCGCGGCCGCCGCCCGCTCGGCGGCGAGGCACGTCACGCCGATCTCGAACGCGCGGCGCGCCGCGACGCGGTCCCGCCAGTCGTCCGGCAGGGCGCCGGCCGCGCCGTGCGCGGCGAGCGGCGGCCGGTCGACGACGAAGGTCCCGCCGCCTCGCCCGCGGGTCGCGACGAGGTGGCCGGACTCCGCCAGCGCGCCGAGCGCCTGGCGCAGCGTGGAGCGCGAGATCCGCAGCTGCTCCGCGAGGTCGCGCTCGGCCGGGAGCCGCTGCCCCGCCGGGAGCAGCCCGGCACGGATCGCGCTGCCGAGGCGCTCGACGGTCTCCTCGAGCGTCGTGGGCGCGACGACGGGCGAGAAGACCGCGTCGGTGGCGTCGGTGGCCATCCCCCGAAGCTAGCGCGCGCGGGACCGTGGTCACCGCGGGCCGGGGCGAGCCCGGACGCGGAGAGGGTCCGCCCGACACCGCGACGCGCGTGTCCTGGCCGCCGCCTGCGGTCAGCCGAGCTCCATCGGCAGGTGGTTGATCCCGTCGACGAAGTTGCCGATCACCTGGCGCGGCGCGCCGACCCGGATCCCGGGGTGTCGGCCCAGCAGCTCGGAGAACAGCGCGGTCAACTGGACCTTCGCCAGCGGGGCGCCGAGGCAGTAGTGCGGGCCGCCGCCGCCGAAGCCGAGGTGGCGGTTGGGGGCGCGCAGGACGTCGAAGCGGTCGGGCGCGTCGAAGGCGGTCTCGTCCCGGTTGCCGGACGGGTAGACCAGTACGACCTTCTCGCCCGCGGCGACCGCGCGGCCGGCGATCTCCGTGTCGCGGGTGGCGGTCCTCCGGAAGGTCATCACGGGCGTCGCCCAGCGGACGAACTCCTCGACGGCGACCGGCAGGCGACCGTCGAGGTCCTCCAGGAGCCGTGCGCGCTGGTCCGGGTGCTCCTGCAGCGCGACCATCGCGTGCGACGTCGTGTGCCGGGTCGTGTCGTTGCCCGCCACGCTCAGGAGCACGAAGAACGCGGCGATCTCCGGCGTGTTCAGGGTCTCGCCGTCGATCTGCGCGTGGACGAGGGCGGACAGCAGGTCGTCGGTGGGGTGCGCGCGCCGCTGCTCCGCCAGCGCGGTGCAGGCCTGGTGCAGCTCCCACAGCGCCTCGCCGACGACCGCCAGGCCGTCGCGGCCCTGCAGGTACTCGGGATCGCTCCAGGAGACCATCGCGTCGCTGTAGTGGACGAGCCGCTCGCGGTCCTCCTCGGGCACGCCCAGCATCCGCATGATCGTCATCAGCGGCAGGCGCTTGGCGACGTGGGTGACGAAGTCGTCGGAGTCCGCGTCCGGCAGCTCGTCGACGACCTGGCGGGCGTCGCGACGGACCCCGTCCTCGAGCGACCGCACCTGCTTGGGCGTGAAGGCCGAGGAGATCAGCCCGCGCACGGCGGCGTGGCGCGGGTCGTCCATCGCGAGGATCGAGATCGCCATGTCGAGGAACTCCTGCGGCGCGTCCTCGAACATCACGCCCTTGGACGAGCAGAAGTCCCTCGGGTTGCGCGACACCGCGCGGATGTCGTCGTAGCGGGTCAACGCCCAGTAGCCGCCGGTGAGGTCGCCGTCGAGCTCCACGAGCAGGCCCTCGGGCTGACGCTGCCACGAGACCGGCTCCTCGTCGCGCAGGCGCGCGAACGCGGCCTCCCGCTCGGCGCGCGGGCGGGCCCAGAACGCCTGGGCGGAGATGTCGGCGATGGCGTTGGGATCGGTGCTGGTGCTCATGGGGCCGCTTCCGTCGGGGGCGGGGTCGGGGGGCATTCGACACGAAACTTGACACCGTGTCAAATCGAGTTCGGGCGGCCCGGTGGCGACCGGCGCGGCGGCCTGATCACCAGCGTCCTGGGGGCCTCTGCCAGGACGACCCGGAGAGCCCCTTCTGGGCCGGACGCGGGAGGGGACCCGGTGGCGGAGGACGACGTCACCGCAGGGTCGGCCGAACGCCGGGGCGGCTCGCCCCGTCGGTCGCCCCCGCCGCTGGGTCAGCCGCGGCGGCGCGCCACCGTCATGGTGCGCACCGCCAAGCGCCGGTCGCCTTGCCAGACGGACGCCCGCCAGCGGCCGGGCGTCACCCGCGGGACGGTGACGGTGGCACGGCCCCCGACGATGCGAAACGCGCGCCGCGGGCCGGGGCGCAACGCAACGCCGTCGGGCGCGCGTGCGAGTCGGAGTTCGAGCCGTCCACGGCGCAGGCCGGTGCGGACCCGCAGCGGCCCGCCTCGGCGGACGCCGGCGACGTCGATCCGCAGGCGGGGCCCGGCGGCCGGCACGACCGCGCCGCGCGGCCGCCAGACCAGCGCGGTCCGGAACGCCGTGTAGGCCGGGTAGGAGCCACGCATCCACGCGAGCCCGCCGGCCACGGGGTAGGGCCGGACGTTGTCGGTGCCGGACCCGCGGGTGATCGGGTCGAAGGTCCAGCCGTCGGGCGTGCGGGTCGCGCGGTCGAGCTCGTGGTGCGCCCCGACGACCCGGGAGACGTAGGCGACGTCCGGGTCGGCGGGGTCGAGGGTCACGCCGCCGGAGTAGTTCGGCTCGTTGCCGGAGCCCTCGAACGAGCCGCCGGCGGCCGTCAGCTCCTCGTCGGCGAAGCGCGTCCCGTCCCACGTCGCCCAGCGGTAGCGGTGGTCCGCGTTCGTCGGGAAGGTCGCGTAGGCGATCGTCGGCCGACCGTCCCGGACGACGAGGTCGTGCACCCACGCGCCGGCGGCGTCCTGCGGGTGGACGACGTCGCCGGCGGTCGGGTCGACGGGGACGCCGAGGCGCCCGATCGGCCGGCCGTCCTGGTGCTCGACGCGGTCGCCGCGGATCACCGCGTGGTAGACGGCGCTGTCGCGCTCCCGGGGGTGGCCGAGGGTCCACGCGACGTGGATCTCGTCGCCGTCGCGGCGGTACTTCGCGTAGCGGACCCGGGGGCCCGCGGGATCGAACAGCGGCTTCGCCGCCGTCCACGTGTCGCCGTCGTCGGGCGAGGCCGCGTACGTCGCGGTCGTGTCCGCGCCGGACCAGAAGAGGTAGAGCGTCGTGCCGACGCGCATCGGGTTGGGGTACGTGAAGCCCCCGGGCGGGCGGGACGGATCAGGAGGGTTCGGCGGCGCGTCGCGGACCGGGCCCCACGAGGTGATGCCCCGCTCGGCCGTGCGGTAGCGGATCGCGGGGCCGTTGTGGGCGGACCAGAACGCCATCAGCCGGCCGTCGCGGCGGACGTAGAACGCCGGGTCGTCGTGGTCGTCCTGCTCCAGGTGCGGGTCGAGGACCGCCTGCCGGCCGAGGTCGTCGCCGACCATGATCGACCCGTCGCCGGCGACCCAGCCGAAGACGGCGCGGCGGCCGTAGGCGATCGCCCGGGGGTCGGCGAACCAACACCAGGCGCCGTTCGCTGCGAGGACGACCTCGGACGTCGCGGGTGAGGCGATCGGCGTCGGCGGCGGCGTCGCGCCGGCGGCCGGGGCGGCCAGGACGGCGGCGCTCAAGATCGCGAGGACGGCGGAGGCGGTGCGGGTGCTGGGCATACGGACCACGGGACGCGGGCGGGACGGCGTGGACGCTATCCGCTGCCCGCCCGGCCGGGCGCGGGGGGTCGGGCGCGGTGCGACTCCCGTGCAACCGCGGTCGGTTGTGCGGTCGTACCCCGGCGTGACCGCGGACCGCCCCGATCGGGGGGTATCCTGGTCCGTCTGTCTCCCGTGTGCTGGACGGTTCTCCTCCGTCCGGGGCACGGCCGCCCACGTCGTCGTCATCGGAGCACCCATGGCCACCGCCGCGTTCACCACCGAGCCCACCGATCCCGAGACGCGGGAGGAGATCGTCGCGCTGGTCCGGCAGTTCACGGACGAGCAGATCATCCCCAACGCGGAGCACTACGACTCCACCGACACGTGGCCGGAGCCGATCGTGGAGGGCCTGAAGGAGCTGGGCCTGTTCGGCGTCACGCTGCCGGAGGAGTACGGCGGCCTCGGCTTGGACCTGCAGACCTACGCCCGCATCGCGGAGGAGCTCGCGCGTGGGTGGATCTCGGTCCCGGGCATCGTCAACACGCACTTCATCGGCGCGTACCTGCTGATGAAGTT
This sequence comes from Patulibacter sp. NPDC049589, assembly GCF_040675535.1. Lineage (NCBI taxonomy): Bacteria > Bacillati > Actinomycetota > Thermoleophilia > Solirubrobacterales > Patulibacteraceae > Patulibacter > Patulibacter sp. NPDC049589. The sequence goes on from NZ_JBFAPC010000058.1 coordinate 27,796, forward strand.
CGGCACCGACGAGCAGAAGCAGAAGTACCTGCCCCGCATGGCGACGGGCGAGCTGCGCGCCGCGTTCTCGCTGTCGGAGCCGCACGCCGGCTCGGACGTGCAGGCGATCAAGACGGCCGCGAAGAAGCTCGACGACGGCCGCTACGAGATCAACGGCCAGAAACTGTGGGTCACCAACGGCCTGATGTCCGGCCTGGTCTTCGTGCTCGTCGTGACGGACCCGACCGCCAGCCCGAAGTACAAGGGCATGACGTGCTTCATCTGCGAGAAGGAGCCCGGCGTGTCGGTCAACACCGGCGCGTACGAGGGCTTCGAGGTGCCGCCGAAGATCAAGAAGATGGGCTACAAGGGCGTCGAGTCCACGGAGCTGGTCTTCAACGGCTACAAGCTCGGCGCGGACCAGATCCTCGGTGGCGAGGAGGCCGGCCTGAACAAGGGCTTCAAGCAGATGATGGACTCGCTGGAGGTCGGTCGCGTGAACGTCGCCGCCCGTGGCGTCGGGGTCGCGCAGCGCGCGTTCGAGCTGGCCATCCGCTACGCCCAGGAGCGCGAGACGTTCGGCAAGCCGATCGCGCAGCACCAGCTCGTGCAGGAGAAGCTCGCGGACATGTACACCCGCCTCGAGGGCGCGCGGCTCTTGACGTACCGCGCGGCGGAGCTGAAGGACAAGGGCGAGCGCTCCGACACCGAGGCCGCGATGGCCAAGCTGGCAGCGTCGGAGGCCGGCCACAAGAACGCCGAGGACTCCCTGCGGATCCACGGCGGCTTCGGGTTCTCCAAGGAGTACGAGATCGAGCGGATCTACCGCGACGCGCCGCTGCTGCTGATCGGCGAGGGCACGTCCGACATCCAGCGCATGGGCATCGCCAAGGGGCTGCTCAAGCGCTACAAGATCTAGGGGCGGCCGGGCCTGCCGCGGCGGGGATCGAGCGGTTCGAGGGCGCCGGCGACAGCGTCCTCGGTCGTTCCGGGACCGGTCGGCCGGTGCGGCCGGCGGGGGGCCCCGGGTGCGACGGCGGGGCGGGCGACCCGCCCGCGGTGTGGCCGGACGGTCAGGCGGGCAGGCGCTCGTCGAAGCGCGGCAGGCCGTCGTCGGGGATCGGCTCCCACGGGGCGGCGTAGGCGACGAACTGGCGGGCCTGCGGGCGGACGCCCGGGTCGCCGTCGATCGCGGCCATCCGCACCATCACCCGGCCGTGGTCCGCAGGGTCCTGGGCGAAGACCGCGGAGCCGCAGCTCGCGCAGAAGACCTTGTCGAAGCCGCCCGGCTTCCAGCGCCCGAGCGAGGCCTCGCCCGCGAGCAGCCGGAACGACCCGTCGACGGTCTTCGCCGACGCCTGGGCGGCCGTCCCGGTCCGGTGCTGGCAGCGGGTGCAGTGGCAGTAGGCGGCCGCGACCAGCGGCGCGGTGATCTCGAAGCGGACGGCCCCGCAGCCACAGCCTCCGGTCAGGACGGTGCTCATCGGGGCACCGTATCTCGACGGCGCCCGCCCGCGGATCGCCCGTGCCCAAGGGCCTGTGCATCGGCGACGGCTAGCGTGGTGAGTGCAAGTAGTCAGGAGCCGCGGCCGCGCGCCGGCCGCGAGGGGGAGCCCGATGTCCACACGCAGCACCCGACCGAACCCCACCACCGGCCCGCGTAGACGGGGCTCGAACGGCGCGTCGCCGACGCGCCCCGGCGCCCGTGCACCGCGGCCGCGCGCCGGCGAGGTCGAGGCGTCCGCCGCCGAGACGTCGATCCCGGTCCCCGGGTCCGTGGCGGGAGCCCGGACGCGCACGGCCGGCGGGCCCGGCGTGCGCCGGCGCCGCGGGCCGGACCGCGTCGCCCCCGCCGGCGCGGGCGCGGCCGACCTGCTGCGCCCGATCGTCGACCGCGTCCTCGGCCGGCTCGGCAAGCCGCTGCCCCTGCACGTGCGGTTCTGGGACGGCAGCGTCCTGGCCGCCGGCGACCCCGCCGCGCCCACGGTCGTCGTCCGCGCCCCCGAGGCGCTCGCGCACGCCCTGCGCAACACCGGGGAGCTCGGGATCGCGCGCGCCTGGGTGCTCGGCCTGGCCGACCTCGAGGGCGACGTCGAGGACGCGATCACCCGCGGCCAGGAGCTCCGCGGCCTGCGGATCACCGCCCGCGACAAGGCGGCGGTCCTGCGGGCGGCGATCCGGCTCGGCGCGGTGCGGCCGGCCCCGCTGCCCGAGGCCGAGGCGACCGTCCGCGGCCACCGCCACGACCCCGAGAGCGACAGCGCGGCGGTCCAGTACCACTACGACATCTCCAACCACTTCTACCGGCTGGTCCTCGGGCCGTCGATGGTCTACTCCTGCGCGTACTTCGAGGGGCCGGAGGGCGAGGACGACGACCTCGAGGCCGCGCAGGCCCGCAAACTGGACCTGATCTGCCGGAAGCTCCGCCTGCACGAGGGCGAGCGGCTCCTCGACGTCGGCTGCGGCTGGGGCAGCCTCGTGATCCACGCCGCCCGCCGCTACGGCGTCCACGCCGTCGGCATCACCGCGTCGCCCGCCCAGGCCGACCTGGCGCAGGCGCGCGTGCGCGAGGCCGGCCTGGAGGACCGCGTCGAGATCCGCGTCCAGGACTACCGCGACGTCGACGACGGGCCGTTCGACGCGATCGCGTCCGTCGGCATGTACGAGCACGTGGGGGAGGCCCAGCTGCCGACCTACGCCGCCAAGCTGTTCGGGCTGCTGCGCCCCGGCGGACGCCTGCTCAACCACGGCATCACGCGCCTGCACGACGGCGAGCAGCGCCAGGAGACGTTCACCGACCGGTACGTCTTCCCCGACGGCGAGCTGCACCGGCTCGCGGTCGTCGTCGACGTGCTCGAGCAGGCTGGTCTCGAGGTCCGCGACGTCGAGTCCCTCCGCGAGCACTACGCGCGGACGCTGCGCGCGTGGAGCCGCAACCTCGCGACGCACCGCGACGAGGCCGTCGCGGACGTCGGCTTCCAGCGTGAACGCGTCTGGCGGCTCTACATGGCGGCCTCCGCCGCGGTCTTCGCGTCGGGCCACATCTCGATCGTCCAGACCCTGGCCGTCAAGCCGGGTGCCCCGCACGAGCTGCCGCCGACGCGGGCGCACCACCTGGACGCGCGGCCGTAGGGGCGCGCGGGCGAGGCCGGGGGCGCGGCCGTCGGATATACCTGCCGCCATGCGTGCGTCCGCCGTCCCGCGCGCCGCCGGCCTGGCCGCGGCGCTCCTCCTCGTCCCCGCCGCGAGTGCCGCGGCCGAACCGCGCGCCGTCCGCGGTGGGACGGGGGTCCTCGTCGTCGATCCCGGGTTGCGACGCGACGCGGCCCGGGGGCACGTCCGGATCCGCGCCGGCGGGGGCGCGCGGATCGGCGCGACCCGCGCAGTCCTGCCCGTGCGCTCCGGCACCGTGGACCCGGCGACCGCCGCCGCGGGGACGACGGTCCGCGGCGTGATCCGGTGGGACGGACGTCGCGGCCGGGGGAAGGCCGTCCCGTGGACCGCGCTGCGCGTGCAGGGCGGACGCCGGTGGACGCTGCGCGCCCGCGTGCCCGGCGGACGGTCCTCCGTCGTGGTCGGGACCGCCACCGCGGCCGCCCGGCCGCGCGCGACGGCGACGGCTGTGTCGGTCCCCGCGGTGCGGCTCCGCCTGTCGGCGCGGGGGGCCCGGTGACCCGGGTCACGCGCGGAGACAACATATCTTCGGGCGGTGCAGTCGTGGCCGCGTACCGAAGAAGAAGCTCTTGCCCTCCAGGACACCTTGCGTTCACGCGTGGTTCTCCTTCCCGGGCCGGCGTCGCCGGCCACCGTGGCCGGTCTCGACGTCGCCTACGACGGCGACCGGCTCGCCGCCGCCGTGGTCGTCCTCGATGCCGTCGACCTCTCGGTACGCGACACCGCCGTGGTGAACGGCCGTCCCGCTTTCCCGTACGTCCCGGGCCTGTTCGCCTTCCGCGAGGTGCCCGCTCTGCTGGCGGCGCTGGAGAAGCTGGCCGTCCGCCCGGAGGTGCTGATCTGCGACGGCCACGGGCTGGCGCATCCGCGCCGGTTCGGTCTCGCCGCGCACCTGGGCGTGCTCACCGGCCTGCCGTCCTTCGGGGTGGGCAAGACCCGGCTGGTGGGGGAGTACGAGCCGGTGGGCGAGGAGCGCGGCGCCCGGTCGCCGTTGATCGACTCGGGCGAGACGGTCGGCGCGGTGCTGCGCACGCAGCGCGGGGTCAAGCCGGTGTTCGTGTCGGCCGGGCACCGCATCGACCTGGACACGAGCTGCGCGCTCACGCTGCG
>NZ_JBFAPC010000059.1:0-31916 GCF_040675535.1 Patulibacter sp. NPDC049589
ACCATGACCCGCGTGTCGTCTCCAGCGATCGTGGTAGATGGCGTCCGCAAGACCTTCCGTCGTCCGCACCACCAGACGCACACGCTGAAGGAGCGGGCCCTCCACCCCTTCAGGCGCATCGGCCACGACGAGTTCATCGCGGTCGACGACGTCTCGTTCTCCGTCGAGGAGGGCGAGTTCTTCGGCATCGTCGGTCGCAACGGGTCCGGCAAGAGCACGCTCCTGAAGATGCTCGCCGGCATCTACGGCAAGGACGCCGGGGACATCTGGCTCCGCGGTCGCCTGTCGACGTTCATCGAGCTCGGCGTGGGCTTCAACCCCGACCTGGGGGCCCGCGACAACGTGATGCTCAACGCGATCATGCTCGGCCTGACGCCGTCGGTCGCGCGATCACGCTACGACGCGGTCATCGACTTCGCCGAGCTGCGGGAGTTCGAGGACGTCAAGCTCAAGAACTACTCGTCGGGCATGCACGTCCGGCTGGCGTTCTCGGTGATGATCCAGGTCGACGCCGACGTCCTGTTGATCGACGAGGTGCTGGCCGTCGGTGACGCCGCGTTCCAGCAGAAGTGCTTCGACCAGTTCAACCGGATCCGCGACGAGGGCCGGACGCTCGTGCTCGTCACCCACGACATGGGCGCCGTCAAGCGGTTCTGCGATCGGGCGATGCTCCTGGAGCGCGGCCGGACCATCGAGCTCGGTGATCCGGAGCGCGTCGGTGCCCACTACCTCGACGTGAACTTCAGCGGCGATCGCGCCGCGTCGGTCGCCCAGATCGGGGCGGGTGCGGACGATCTCACCCGCCAGGGCGACGGTCGCGCTCGCGTCGAGCAGATGTGGGTCGAGGACGACAAGGGCGAGCCCCGGATGCTGATCCAGCGCGGCGACACAGTCGTCGTGCGGTTCGAGATCTCGTTCGCCGAGGACATGCCGGAGCCGTCGATCGGCCTGGTCGTCGAGGACGATCACCACCGCCCGGTCTTCGCCGGCAACTCCATCTGGGTCAACCGGCCCGTGGGGAACTACCGCGCCGGCGATCGGGCGGAGGCGACCGTGAGCTTCGAGAACGTCCTGGCGTCCGGGCGGTACACCATCACCCCGTACATCGCCTCGCGCGGATCCGCCGACCTCGAGTTCGCCGACCGTCGCAAGGACTTCGGCTCGTTCGTCTCCGCCGGACCGAACGACACCGGCGCGATCACGGTGCTCGACCACGACGTCGTCGTGCGCGTCACCGGGTCCGACGGGTCCCAGGGCCTGCGCACGGGGGCCGCGTCGTGAGCACCGAGGCGTCGCAGGTGCCCGAGCGGGTCAAGACCCCGGACGTGTCCGAGGCCGTCGAGCGCATCAAGGCCGCGGGCGGCCAGCGAATCCCCGGTCCGGGCGCCTTCGTCGGGACCGTCCGCCGCATGGTCAACCTGACCTGGACGCTCGGGTTCCTGGAGTTCCGGCTGAAGTTCTTCGGCGCGGTCCTCGGGTACCTCTGGCAGCTCGTCCGGCCGGCGATGTTCTTCGGCGTCTACTACGTGCTGTTCACGGAGATCGTCCCGGTCAGCAAGGACGTGAAGTACTTCGCGCCGCTGCTGCTGTTCGGGATCATGATGTACCAGTTCTTCGGTGACGCGACGGGGGCCGCGGTGCGCGCCGTCCCGGCGGCCGAGGGCCTGGTCAGGAAGATCCACTTCCCGCGCATCGTGATCCCGGTGTCCGTGGTCATCACGGCGCTCCTGAACCTGGCCGTCAACCTCATTGCCGTCCTGGTCTTCATCGGGCTGTCACAGGTGCCGCTGCGCTGGTCCTGGCTCGAGTTCTTCCCGGTCCTGGCGATGCTCGTGGTGTTCATCCTCGGGCTGTCGCTGCTCCTGTCGGCGCTGTTCGTGCGCTTCCGCGACATCGCGCCGATCTGGGAGGTCATGAGCCTCGCGATCTTCTACGGGACGCCGATCCTCTATCCGATCGACACGATCGACAGCACCGGCCTGCGGCACATGGTCATGTGCAACCCCCTTGCGGTGGTGCAGCAGCAGATGCGGCACTCCATCTTCGATCCGACGGCGGACACCGCGGTGCAGGCCATCGGTGGCTGGACGATGATGCTCATCCCGCTGGGCATCACGGTCGGCGTCTTCGTGATCGGGCTCTGGGTGTACTCCCGCATCGCGCCGCACGTCGCAGAAGAGCTCTAGGGTTCCCGTCGCGTGCCGACCCGACGGATTGCCATCGTCTCCCGCGACGTCGCTCCCGCCAACGGCGGGGGGATCGCGGCCTACGTCTCGGCCCTCTGCCGGCTCCTGGCCCCGGTGGCCGAGGTCGCGCTCTTCACGCGCGAGGGCAACCGGCCGGCGCTCGAGGAGGCGAGCCGCGACGGCTCGCTGATCGGTCCCTCGGACGGCGTCGAGATCGTCTACGTCCGGGACGACCCGGAGAACGGTCCCGGGTCGTACTTCACCGACCTGCACCGCTACAGCGCGGACGTGCACGACGCCCTCGGCGCGCACTACGGGGCGAACGGTCCGGACCTGATCGAGTTCCCCGACTACCTGGGCGAGGGCACGGTCACGGTCCAGGCGGCGCGGACCGGCGCCCCGTGGCTGCGCGGCACGACCGTCGCGGTCCGGGCCCACACGTCGGTCGAGATGTGCTCGGTGCTCGACGGACACGTGCCGGTCGACTTCACGTCGCGGATGACGTTCGAGCTCGAGCGCTATGCGCTCAGGCACGCCGATGTGGCGCTGGTCGGGGGCGGGGACATCGGCGGCACGTACGCCCGCTTCTACGACGGTGCGGTCGCGCCCGTCCAGGTGGTCCGCCACCCGTACCTCCACGCGGTGCAGCCCCCGGCGGTCCCCGTCGAGCGTGCGCACGACGACCTGCTGCACGTCCTGTTCCTCGGCCGGCTCGAGCGGCGCAAGGGGATCGAGAACCTCGTCCGGATCGTCCGCGAGTCGGCGCAGGGCATCGTGCTGACGATCGTCGGGGGCGACACCGAGACCGCGCCCCGAGGCCTGTCGATGCGCGAGCACCTCGAGCTCGCGACGCCCCACGACTGGCGCATCCGCTTCCTGTCCGAGGTCGCGCCGCAGGAGGTCCCCGGGCTGTTCGCCGGGCACGACCTCGTGGCAATCCCGTCGCTCTGGGAGTGCTGGCCGAACGTGGGGCTCGAGGCCCTCGCGGCCGGGGTCCCGATCCTCGGCACGCCGGTCGGGGGCCTGGTCGAGATGGTCGGTCCGCCGGACGAAGACGGTGAGCGGCCCGGTGGCTGGCTGAGCCGCGATCCGAGTCGTGGAGCCCTGAGCGAGCGCCTCGCGCAGCTCGTCGACGACCCGTCGGCGGTCCGACGGCCCGAGGTCGCCGTCCACGCCCGCGCGCACTTCGACCGGCTGATCGACTCCGGTCCGATCCTCGAGGCCTACGACCGCCTCGCCTCGACCACGCCGCGAGGGGCGGTCCCGACGCCCCCGCGGGCACGTCCGAGCGTGACGATCGTCGTCCCGTACTACCGGCTCGAGACCCACGTCGCCGAGACGGTCCGCAGCGCGCTCGACCAGACACACCCCAACGTGCGGGTCGTGATCGTCAACGACGGTTCCCTGGCTGCCGAGGACCGGATCGTCGAGGAGCTCGCCGAGGATCCGCGCGTCTCGCTCGCGACGCAGGCGAACTCGGGACTCGGGGCGGCCCGCAACCTGGGCATCCGGGTCTCCGCGAGCGACTACGTGCTGCCGCTCGACGCCGACAACGTGCTCGAGCCGACGTTCGTCGAACGAGCGCTCGCGGTGCTCGAGGCCGATCCGTCGCTGGCCTACGTCACGACCTGGTCGCTGTACGTCGACGAGGACGGCGTCGCGCACGAGGGCATCGATCGCGGCTATCAGCCGATCGGCAACTCGTCGGCGCTGATCAAGGAGAACAACGTCGCCGGGGACGCCGTCGCGCTGTTCCGGCGCGGGGTCTTCGACGACGGGTACTGGTACGACGAGGAGCTCACGAGCTTCGAGGACTGGTACCACTACTGGCGGTTGCACGACGCGGGCCGGCTCGGTCACGTCATCCCCGAGCGACTGTTCCGCTATCGCGTCCGCGCCTCGTCGATGATCCGGGAGTTCGGCATCGACTCCACGGCACGACTGATGGGCGAGATGCAGAGCCGTCGCCGCGAAGAGGAGGTCGAGTGGTGTCCCTGGAACGCCTGAGCACGGAAGCGATCAACGAGACGTCTCTCGAGTCGCTGGAGCACCGCCACCGCTACGAGGCTGTGCGCACGTTCTGTCGCGACCGGCGGGTCCTCGACCTGTGCTGCGGCGTCGGGTACGGCTCGGCCCTCCTGCAGGACGTGGCCGCGTCGGTCCACGGCGTCGACATCGCCCCCGAGGCGATCGACGAGGGGCAGCGCACGTACGGGCACCTCGACGGCCTGACGCTCGCGGTCGGCGACGCGATCGAGACGCTGGGCGACGAGACGCTGATGGCGGACGTCGACGTCGTCGTCTGCTTCGAGGGCGTCGAGCACATCATCGAGAAGGACGCGCTCCTCGACGCCCTGGTCCGTGTCGCGGGCACGGGCACCACGGTCATCTTCTCGGTCCCCAACTCGCGCCGCTACGAAGAGGACAACGCGTTCCACCTCGCCAACTTCGATCGTGACGCCGTCGACCGCTGGGCCGCCCGCTTCGCGACGCCGGCCGTCGTGTGGGAGCAGTGGCACGCCCAGGGTTCGCTCATCGGTCCGGAGCCCGGCGCCGGCACGAACGCTCCGTCGCTCCTGGCGCCGGTCCCGTCCGATGCCCGGCCGTCCGGGTGGGCGACGCACTACATGGTGCTCGTCAACGCGGTGGAGGCCGCGGATCAGGACACGACCGCGTCGATGGCCTGGGCCGTCGAGCCCGTGAACGCCCGCTGGCTCGAGGGCCTGCGCCGCGCGAACCGCGAGCTCTGGCGATCGAATGCGCGTCTGGCGGACACGGACGCGCATCCCCGCGGCACCTACTCGGCTGCCGCGGCGTCGGTCATCGACCGCTGGAAGACGCGGGCGCTGGCCGCCGAGAAGCAGGCACGTGCCTGGCAGAACGGCGCCGAGAACTACGAGGACATCCGCAACCGACAGGCCGTGAAGATGGCCCTCGGGACGGCGAAGCGGGTTCGGTCCGTCCGCGATCGACTCGGACGATGAGCGCGCAGCCTCACGCCGTAGCTCAGGCCCCATATGGCCTTGGCGGGAGGTCTTTGGCATCCATGCGAAGGCTCCTTCGACGTCATTGGCTCATTGCCATCGTCCTTTCGCTGGCAGTGTTGCTGCGTCTCGCGATCATGGTTGCCTTGCCGCAACCGCTGATGTCGTACACCGATGCGAACGTCTACGTGCGCGCCGCGCAGGAGTATCTGTTCCGTCCTCTTGAAGGGCGGACAGCCGGGTATCCGCTGTTCTTGCGGTTGTCGCACGACGTATCCGGGTCCCCGACCTTCCCGGTCGTATTGCAGCACCTTCTCTCCTTGGTCGGCGGCCTTTTGCTTTACGCGACCGCGCTGGCTGTCCGTGTCCCGAGGGCCGTCGCAGCCGTGGCTGCTGCCGTGTGGCTGCTCTCGATCGACTGGCTGTGGCTCGAGCATCAGCTTCTGACTGAGACGCTCGCGAGCGCGCTGGCGATGGCGGCTCTAGCGGCTTTGGTTCTGGTGCCGATTCGTCAGCGCGAGAACCAGTGGGTGACAGCTGCTCTCGTCGTGTTGCTCGGCGTCGGGGTTGGCATCCTTGCGATGTCCGCCGGATTTGTCCGGCCAGCACTGTTCCCGGTGCTTCCTGGGGTGGGATTGGCTGCTCTGCTTCTCATGCGCGTCTCGCTCAAGATGCGAGTACTGACGTCGACTGCTCTCGTGCTGACGTGCCTCGTGATGTTGTTGGGATACCTCCACGAGCAGGAGAAGAAGACGGGCTTCTACGGACTCGTTGGATCCCCGCCGGCTCAGGATCTCGGCGGTTACCCGGGAGTCGCGCCGTTCGCCCAGTGTTCGAAGTTCAAGGTGCCTCGAGGGACCCGTTCGCTTTGCGAGAACACCCCTGCCGACAGCCGACCGGGATCCGACTACTACTACTGGGATGGCTCGTCGCCGGGCCGGAAGCTTCTTGCAGCACATCCGAACCTCAACGCAAGCATCAAACTCTGGGCGACGCGTGCTGCCGCGGCCCAATCTGGTGATGTCTGGGGCACTCAGGTAACGGCCTTCCAACGTCTGTTCGGGTTCGGAGGGCTAGTACGGCCTGTGACGGACCAAGGAACGCAGATCCTCAACCTCAAGGGCGCCGATGCTGGCCCTGCAGCCGTGGCGGTTGACGCGATCAATGCCTACTACGGACCGGGATCTGCGCCGAATAAACCGGCACGTGCCCCCTGGGGTGCGCTGACGGCACTTCAACCGATCACTCGTCCGTCTGGTCTTGTTCTGGTTCTCTTTGGCTTGGTCCTGCTGGCGGGTGTGGCGTTTGGGCGTGGAATTGGACGTCGTGCGGCAATCGCCTTTGGTGCCGCTGGGTGGGTCCCAGCCCTCTACGCGACCTATGCGGGGGGCCTGTTCAACTGGCGATATGTTGTGCCGTCGGTCCCAGTGATCGCGCTCGCAGCCGCGGCGGCCGTCGCTGCGCTGCTAGCGCGAAGGGGAACTGCGGGCAGCGAACGCACGCGTCGGATGGCTGCGGATGCAGCTCCGGTGGGCAGCGGCGGCTGGTGAAGCTCGGCGTGACACCGGCCTGAGCTCGCACCGGGCTCGTCGACCACGCGATGCCGCGCGCAGTCGGGTCGAGAAAGGAACTTGGGACCGTTCTAGCCGATGCACCGTCGTTCTGCTTGGGCGCGACCCGCTGTGGGCCCCAGTGGTGTCCCACCTGTGATCCCCCGCACAGGACTCCACGCCGAGGGCCCGTAGCGTTCTTTTCGGCGACCGAGGCCCGGCCATCACCTCCGTGACGGCCCGCCGGCAGTCCGGCTTCTCGAGCGCCTGCCGCGCACCGTCCCAGTTCGGCGGTGCCCGCATCCACGACGGGCCGGAGAGCTCCGGCGGACGTGTGGGTGCGTCACGTATCCGACCACCGCGAGGTGATCAGTTCATGGGCACGAAGAAGACGTTCATCACGGCCGCCGTCGCATCGGTGGCCTTCGCCGCCGTGCCGACCGTGGCGTCTGCAGCGCCGTCCGGCGGCCTCACCAAGTCGTACGACAGCGCCTACGAGCGGGTTGTCGACGCCGGCGGGCAGCCCGGCCGCAACATCGCCGATGACGGCGTGCGGAAGGGCGGGGAGGACCGGCCCGCCACGAGCACCGAGATCCGGGAGTCGCTCGCGACCCTGCGGAGCATGGACGCGAGCCTGAGTGGGGCGGCCTCCACGGGCTCCGCGACCGGGGCATCGGACGCGTCCACCACCGGCGGGCAGGCCGTCGCCGGAGCATCGACCGGGCCGACGTCCTCCGGCTCGTCCGGCGGCGACCTCTCCGGCGTCGCGGCTTGCGAGTCTGGCGGGAACCCCGGTGCGGTCTCGCCCGACGGTCAGTACCGCGGCAAGTACCAGTTCGACCAGCAGACCTGGGAGTCCGTGGGCGGATCCGGCGACCCGGCCGCGGCGCCCGAGGCCGAGCAGGACCAGCGCGCCCAGCAGCTCCAGGCCCAGCGCGGCTCGAGCCCCTGGCCCGTCTGCGGCGGCTGAGCGCAGCCGCCGATCGGGGCCGCGGGGGCGTCCGGCGTCGTGGGGCACAGCTCGCGGCGCTGTCACCGACCGCGGCGTCGCCACCCCCGGCCGCACGAAGGGCCCCGGTCTCCCGGGGCCCTTCGGCCATCCCCCGATGTCCCGTCCGGCCCCCTCCCGGGGCCGGGCGATGCCGAGCGGGCGGGCGGGTCCGCATCGATTCGGCATCGCCCGACCTCGTGGCCGGGGTCCTGCGGGGTGCCGCGCACGGAGCGAGGTGGTCCGCCGGCCCGGTGATCCGGTCCGGCTGCCTCGCGCCCTGACGACGGAGCGTCCGGTGCGGGTGGACGACGGCGCTGCCACGCCGCCGTCCGCCCGCCGCGACCGGCGTCACCCGGCGACAGTGCCGGGTGGCCGGCCGCGACGCCGGGGACGGTCGCCCGCCCCCGCCGCACGGGGTTCTCAGCCCGCCTTGACCACCTCGGCCACGCGGGTCTCCAGCGCCACCTCGAGCACCTCGTCGAGGCTCATCGAGGGGTGGAACGTCACGGCGTCCTTGACCTCCTGGGGCACGTCGTCCAGGTCGCCGCGGTTGCGCTCCGAGATGACGATGTCCGTCAGCCCGGCGGCGTGCGCCGCGAGGGACTTCTGCTTCAGCCCGCCGATCGGGAGCACCCGGCCCTGCAGGGTGACCTCACCCGTCATGCCGACGGTGTGCTTGACCGGCCGCCCCGTCAGGAGCGAGACCAGCGCCGTCACCATCGTGATGCCGGCCGAGGGGCCGTCCTTCGGGATGGCACCCGCCGGCACGTGGACGTGGAACTCCGCGTCCTCGAACTTCGCGGGGTCGATGCCGACCTTCTCGGCGTTCGCACGGACCCAGGAGAGGGCGATCCGGGCGGACTCCTTCATGACGTCACCGAGCTGCCCGGTCAGGACGAGCGACCCCTTGGAGCCGGGGACCGGGACGCGCGTGGCCTCGATGAAGAGGACGTCGCCGCCGGCGCCCGTGACCGCCAGGCCCGTCGCCACGCCGGGGACCGCCGTGCGGGCCGCGGACTCGTGGAACACCTTCTGCCGGCCGAGCGCGTCGCGGACCCGGTCGAGGTCGACCGTCACCGGCGCCTCGTCCTTGCCCGACGCGATCGACGTCGCCGTCTTGCGCAGCAGCTTGCCCACCGTGCGCTCGAGCTGGCGGACGCCGGCCTCACGCGTGTACTCGTCGACGATCAGGCCGAGCAGCTCCTCCGGCACGACGACCTCGTCGTCCCGCAGCCCGTTGGCCTTGCGCTGACGCGGGACCAGGTGGTCCCGGGCGATCGCCCGCTTCTCGGCCACGGTGTAGCCGTCGAACGGGATGATCTCCATCCGGTCCAGCAGCGGGCCGGGGATCGTGTCCAGCGAGTTCGCCGTCGCCAGGAACAGCACCTGCGAGAGGTCGATCTCGACGTCGAGGTAGTGGTCCCGGAAGCTGTGGTTCTGCGCGGGGTCGAGGACCTCGAGCAGCGCCGCCGACGGATCGCCGCGGTGGTCCGCGCCGACCTTGTCGACCTCGTCGAGCAGGATCACCGGGTTCATCGTCTTGGCGTCGCGCAGGGCGCGGACCAGCCGGCCCGGCAGCGCGCCGATGTAGGTGCGGCGGTGGCCGCGGATCTCGGCCTCGTCGCGCACGCCGCCCAGGGCGATGCGCACGAACTCGCGGCCGGTCGCCTTCGCGACGGACTCGCCGATCGACGTCTTGCCGGTGCCGGGAGGCCCGACGAGGGTCAGGATCGACCCGCCACCGCGGCGGCGGTCGCTCGCGCTCTCGTCGTCGAGGCCGCGGTCGGCCCGCAGCTTCTTGACCGCCAGGAACTCGACGATGCGGTCCTTGACGTCCTCCAGCCCGAAGTGGTCGCCGTCCAGCGTGGCGCGGGCGTGGACCGGGTCGAGGTTCTCCTCGGACCGCTCGCCCCACGGCACGGCCAGCAGCCAGTCGAGGTAGTTGCGGATCATCTGGGCCTCGCCGGACCCCTCGCCGCCCATCCGCTCGAAGCGACCGAGCTCCTTGTCGGCCTGCTCGCGCACGGCCTCGGGCATGCCGGCGGCCTCGATCTTCTCGCGGTACTCCTCGACGACCGACGCGTCGTCGTCGCCGAGCTCGTGCCGGATCGAGTCCATCTGCTTGCGCAGCAGGTACTCGCGCTGCTGCTTCTGCGCGCCGGACTCCACGCCCTCGCGGATCTTCTGGCGCAGCTGCAGGTCGCTCAGGCGCTCCTGCAGGAGCTCGATCGTCTTCTCCAGGCGCTCGGTGACGTCGAGCGTGGCGAGGATCTCGACCTTCTGCTCGACCGTGAGCTCGGGGTCGTAGCCGACGGAGTCCGCCAGCGCGCCCGGGTCCTTGATGGCGCGCAGGACGGCCTGGACCGACCCGTCGTCGCCGCGGGCGCTCAGGATCTCGTCGATCGTGGCGCGCAGGGTGCGGGTCAGCTCGCGGGTGCGGCCGTCGACCGGGACCTCGTCGGGGTGCTCCTCGACGGTGACGCGCAGGTCGCCCGTCGGGCCCGTCTGGGCGGCGCCGGCGACGCCGCGGGCGATCCCCTCGAACATGGCGCCCGTGCCGCCGCCGGGGAGGCGGACCTTGCGCTTGACGCGGGCGATGGTGCCGACGGCGGCGTACTCGCCCTCGACGCGGGGGACCAGGAGCACGCGCTCGTCGTCGCCCGGATCGACCGGCAGGGTCACGTCCATCGTCGGGAAGACGACGACGTCGTCCAGCGGGATGAGAGGCAGGGTGGTCATGAGATCTGGGAGGTCCTCAGTAGTTGAGAAGGTCAACCGTTGGGTTCGTGAACCGTACCACGCGGTGAGGTGCGTGTCCACATGATCTGAGTCGGAGGGACTGAGATAGTCGAACGACCGTAGCGCAGGGGTCCTGCGTGCGCGTCGGACAGGGCGATCGCGGGCTCCCGGGCCGCCCGAGCGGGTCGCTCCTCGCGCCGTCCCGATGTCTCGGGGCCGCGATCCCGATCCGACGCGGCGCGCCCGGGTGGGTCGTCGGGACACGGCGGCGAGCATCCCGGTCTCCACCGACGACCTCGCGTCGCCGCTGCCGGCCATCGCGCCCCGCCCCGCCCCGGACCGCTCTCGGGGCAAAGACCGGGGTGGTCACCCCGATTCCATCCGTCGCGTCCCCGACTAGCGTGGCCGCATGTCCACCGTCGAGCGCCGCGGGCCCGAGAGCCTCGCCCGTCGTCAACCGCTGCGGAGCCGCCCGGCACCACGGGCGCTCCGGCCCCCCGTCGTCCGGCCGCGCGTGGGCCCGCGACATCCGGGCGCGGCGACCGCCCGCCTGCGGGTCCTCCTCGCCGACGAGACGCCGCTGTGGCGCGCCGGCGTCGCCCGCCTGCTCGGCGACTCCGGGATGGACGTGGTGGGCGAGGTCGCCGACGCGGGCGCGCTCGTCGAGGCCGCGCGCCGTCTGCGCCCCGACGTCGTCGTGGTCGACGTGCGTATGTCGTCGGCGCACGGGGACGAGGGCCTGCGGGCCACGAGCTGGATCCGACGGCACCTGCCGGACGTCGCGGTGCTCGTCCTGGGTCGCGACGGCGGCCCGGCCCCCGCCCTCGAGAGCCTCGGCGGCCCCGCCGGCGGGATCGGGCACCTCCGCAAGGACCGCGTCGGCACGGCGGCCGACCTGGTGGCGGCCGTGGAGTGCGTCGCGATGGGCGGCACCATCGCCCCGGGCGCCCCGGTGCCGCCGGTGCGCGACGCCGCCGCGCTCCCCGGGGAGGACCCGCTGAGCGGCCTCTCGGCCCGCGAGCGCGAGGTCCTGGCGCTGATCGCCGAGGGCGCGTCCAACGCCGCGATCGCCGCCCGGCTGTGCATCGCCGGCAAGACGGTCGACTCGCACGTCGGCCGGATCCTCGTGAAGCTCGGGCTGTCCGAGGACCCGGACGTCAACCGCCGCGTCCGCGCGGCGTTGATCTACCTGGCGGCCGCCTCGCGGGCGTAGGGCCGTCGCGCGCCGGCCGGGCCGGGGCGCACGGGTCCGCCGCCCGCCGAGCTCCGGGCGGACCGGGGGAGGCGCGTGGACCGGCGTGCCGGCCGGTCCACGCCGCGGCTCAGTACTCGTCGCGGTTGGTGCGCGTGATGGCGAGCGCGGTGAGCGCCGCCAGCCAGACCGCGAGCACCGCGAACGCACCGCCGAGGGCGAGCTTGAAGTCGTTGTCCCCGCCGGCCTTCTCCAGGCTGGCGACCTGCTCGAACGCCGACGGCAGCAGGTAGTTGGACAGCGACTCCGAGATGAACTCCGAGACCAGGCCGGTGATCAGCGTGCCGCCGAAGAACAGGACGATGGCGACGGCGATCGCCGGGCCGTTGGAGCGCATCAGCATCCCGATGGAGGCGGCCACGAGGCCCCAGGCCCACAGGGTCGCGAGGACGGCCCAGACGCTCTCGAGCACGTCGGTGCCGGTCATCCCGCCGTCCGACGCGCCCCAGGCGACGCCGACGACGAGGATCAGGAGCGCCATCGGGAGGACGGCGAGCATCATGCCCAGCAGGTGGACGACCGCGATCTTCCAGCGCGGCACGCCCGTCAGGACGAGGTAGCGCATGGTGCCGTTGGCGGTGTCGTAGCTGCCCGCGAGAGCCCCCATCACGACGACGCCGAGGAGCCCGGAGTAGCGGCCGGCGGCGGAGGCGATCTCGATCGCGCTGTCGTCGCTGTCGGGCGTCGCGGCGATCACCGCGATGATCTCGATCAGCATCGCGAAGGCGATGGCCCCGTAGAACGAGCCACGTCGGCCCACGATGCGCCGGAGCTCGGCGCGCAGCAGGGGGACCATCAGCCCTGCTCCCCCGCCGCGGGGCCGGGGGTACTGGCCCCGCCCGGGGTGACGGCGCCCATCCGGCCGCCGAGCTCGCCGGCGGTGGCGCCCGTGATCTCGAGGAATCGCCGCTCGAGGGTCTCGCCCTCCTTGCGCAGCTCGAGGATCCCGACGCCGGCGGAGAAGAGCTCGCGCCCGGTCTGCAGCAGCATGTCGTCCTGGATCTCCTGGACCTTGACGTTCAGCGTGTCGGGCGTCGCGCGCGTGACGCCGAGCGAGAACGGCAGCGCGCCGAGGATCCGCTCGGCCGCGTCGACGTCGGTGGTGCGGACGGCGATCGCGTGGGTGCCGCCCCGCTTGAGGTCGTCGAGCGACCCGTGCGTGAGCATCTTGCCCTTCTCGATGATCGCGACGTGGTCGGCCATCAGCTCGACCTCGCTGAGGATGTGCGACGAGATGAAGACGCTGCGGCCCTCGCGCACGAGCTCCTTGATCATGTTGCGGAACTCCTGCAGCCCGGCCGGGTCGAGGCCGTTGGTCGGCTCGTCGAGGACGAGCAGCTCCGGGTCGTTCAGGAGCGCGCGGGCGACGCCCAGGCGCTGGCGCATGCCGAGCGAGTAGCCGCCGACCTTGTCGTTCGCGCGGCTGGTGAGGCCGACGCGGTCCAGCGACGGGGCGATCTGGTCGTACGCGCCGCCGCCCTGGTGGGCGGCCCAGATCTCGAGGTTCTTGCGGCCCGACAGGTACGGGTAGAAGCGCGGCTCCTCGACGATCGCGCCGACGCGGGCGAGCGCCTGCTGGGTCTCGCCGGGCACGGACAGCCCGCGGACCTTGATCGAGCCCGACGACATCCGGGCGAGGCCCAGCATCATGCGGATCAGGGTCGTCTTGCCGCAGCCGTTCGGCCCGAGCCACGCGAAGCACTGGCCGCGGGGCACGTCGATCGTGACGTTGTCGACGGCGACGTTCTGGCCGAACTTCTTCGTGACGTTGTTCAGGGAGATGACGGGTTCCATGGCGGTGCGCGGCGCGTTCGGGGGTGGGCCGACGGGAGCGTCGGGACGGGCGGCACGCGGGGCGGACCATATACGCCCCGTGCGCCCTCGCCGACCGGGGATTCCCCTGGTCCGACCCTGGCGGGCCGGAGCTCGCGTCGGGGTCGGCGGGGTCCACGCGGAGCGGGTCGCGGTCCGCTTCCCCCGCGGTTCGCCATGATCGACGGATGGAGGCCATCCGCAGACCCTGGACCGCCGACGACGCGGCCCCGCTGGTCGCGGCGGCCGCCGCGCAGTGGGGCCTGACCGGCACGCCGGAGCTGCTGCGGCTGGGCACCAACGCCAGCCACCGCGTGGGCGACGCCGTCGTCCGGGTCGCCCCCGCCGGCCGCGGGCGCGCGGCCGTGGAGCGCGAGCTGCACCTCGCGCGGTTCCTCGCCGCGCGCGGGTTCGACGCCGTCCGACCGCTGGCGGTGGAGCAGCCGGTCGACGTCGACGGCCACCGGGTCACGGCGTGGGAGTGGATCCCGCACGACCCGTCCGTCGTCACCGACGGGGCGGCGTTCGGACAGCTCCTGCGAGGCTTCCACGACGTCACGGCCGACCTCGATGCGCCGCTCCCGGGCTGGGGTGCGCTCGAGCTGATCGCCGCGCGACTCGGGGGGCTGCACCGCAACCCGAACTTCTCCGCTGAGGAGCTGGCCACGCTCGAACACGTCCGGGCCGGCCTGGTCACCCGCCTGGACGAGCTGGCCACGACCACCCCGTTCGGCGTCGTCCACGGCGACGCGCACCCGGGCAACGTCCTGACCGAGTCCGGGACGGGGCGCACGGTTCTCGCGGACTTCGACCTGATCGGCCGCGGCCCGCGCGCGTGGGACCTGGCGCCGGCCGCCCTGCACCCGCGGCGCTACGGGGCGGACCCGGCCTGGTGGGACGCCGTCCGTCGCGGCTACGGGTGCCCCGAGGACGACTCCTGGGCCGTCTGCCTGCGCGTGCGCGAGCTCGCGTCGGCGGCGTGGCTGTTCGCCGCCGAGGACCCGGACGCGCCGGCGCGCTCCGCCGAGGCCGACGTGCGGATGCGCGCGTTCACCGGCGAGCCGGACCCGCCGGTGTGGGGCCGGCACTGAGCCACGGGCACGACGGGACACCCCCACGCCCGGCGGGTCCGTCACCGCCGACCCCGCGAAGGTCCGGGACGAGGCGCGCATGGTGCAGGGGGACTTCGAAGGAGCCCATCGGCCGACGGAACGGCCGGCGCGTCACGACCCGACGCGGAGCGGCTCCGGCAAGGACTCCCCCATGACCGCGCTCTCCCACCTGCACCTCCGCCCGTCGGAGGACGCCCTGCTCGACCCGCTGTACGGGTCCGGGTTCCGGGGCACCGACGACGAGGCGCCGGTCGGCGTCGCCCGGGGCGGCTCCGGGCCGCTGCGCTCCGTCGACCCGTTCTCCGGCGACTCCGGGGTCGCTCGGATCTACACGCCGGTCGCCGTCCTCGACGACACCGGCATCTACGGATCGGGGCCGCTCTCCGGCCGGGCGCCCCAGGCGTTCGACGCGTTCGGCCCGGACGCCGACGACGCCGCCTACCCCGCCGGCGCGGACTGGTCGGACGTCGACCGCCTCGACGCCTGACCCGTCCGGGCGGTGGGCCCCGAGTGCCCCGCCGCCCGCCGTCGGGGGGCGGGGCCGCGCACGCCCGTGCGCCGCGGGTGCGAGGTCGGTTCGGGTATGAGTTCCGGACAGCGTCACCGGACCGAGGTCCGGTGACGACCTCCGAGAAGAAGGACACGAACGCATGCCCGAGGTCACCGACGTCCCGGTCGTCACGCTCAACAACGGCGTCGACATCCCGCAGTTCGGCTTCGGCACCTGGCAGATCCCCGAGGAGGACACCCAGGGCATCGTCGAGCACGCGCTGGAGACCGGCTACCGCCACATCGACACCGCCGCCGCGTACGGCAACGAGGCGCAGGTCGGCGCCGCGCTGAAGGCCTCCGGGCTCGCCCGCGACGAGGTCTTCGTCACGACGAAGCTCTGGAACGCCGACCACGGTCGCGAGAAGGCCCTGAAGGCGTTCGACGTCAGTCTGGAGAAGCTCGGCGTCGACGTCCTGGACCTCTACCTCGTCCACTGGCCGATCCCGGACCACGACGACTACGTCGAGACCTGGAAGGCGCTCGAGGAGATCCTGGCGACCGGCCGCACCCGCGCGATCGGCGTCTCGAACTTCCAGCAGGCCCACCTCGAGCGGATCCTCGCGGCGGGCGACGTCGTCCCCGCCGTCAACCAGATCGAGCTGCACCCGCTGCTGACCCAGACGGCGCTCAAGGCGTTCCAGGCCGAGAAGGGGATCCACACCGAGGCGTGGAGCCCGCTCGCCCAGGGTGGCGACCTGCTGCAGGACGCGACGATCGCGGGGATCGCCGAGCGCGTGGGCAAGACGCCCGCCCAGACGATCCTGCGCTGGCAGCTGCAGGAGGGGAACATCATCTTCCCGAAGTCCGTCACCGCCTCGCGCGTCGAGGAGAACTTCCAGGTCTTCGACTTCGAGCTCACGGCCGACGATCTCGCCGCGATCAGCGCGCTGAACCAGGACGAGCGCCAGGGTCCGGACCCGGACACGTTCCACGTGGTCTGAGCGGCGGGGCCGGGGCGGAGGTGTTCGGCCTGCCCCGCAGCGCACCGCGGACGGCGGAGCGGACGGCGACGGCTCAAGTCGCGGGCCGGCCGTGACGATGCACCCCGTATGCGTGGTGCGTGCCCAGACGTCCGATTCCCGTCCCGGTGGGTCCGCCGGGCGACTGCCGGGACGGCGCTCGCGCTCCTGGCGTCCGGCGCCGCTGCGGCGGGCGCGGACGCCGCGCCGATCCCGACGCAGACGACCATCCGCTGCGCCGGGATCGGCACGGCCGGCCTCCGCTCGTGCCAGGTGGGCGTCTACGCCGACGTGCCCGCCGGGGCGCCGATGCCGACCGGGAGCCTCTCCTGGACGTCGAGCGGCCCCGGGTCGCAGACCGTCACGACGGAGTGCGGGATCACCCCGTACCACCCGGACTGGGGCCCGCCCTTCCCGAACGTCATCTGGTGCGAGAACGGCTACCAGAGCCCCGGGGACATCGCCCCGCGCACCGAGTCGATCGTCGCGACCTACTCGGGCGACGCGCTCTACGCCACCAGCGTCGGGACGACGACGTACTACGTGCGCGACCCGAACGGGACCGTGCCGGAGGCGACGTCGCCGGCGGAGCCGGCGTGGCGTCCCGGCTCGGCGGGTGACAAGGACCGGAAGACGGACGGGCCGGGCGCCGCGGCGGCGGGCCGCGCCGTCGTCACCGGCCTCGGCGCGGCGCGGTCGGGCCTGACGTTCGCGTCCTCGGGGCCCGGCGCGTCCGTGATCCGCATCGAGCGCCGCGTCCGCCGCGCGCGGGCCGGGGGTCGCACGACGACCACGTGGCGCACGGTCCGGCGGCTGCGCCGGACGCTGTCGGGCGGGACGAACCGCGTCGCGGTCCGGCTGCGGCCCGGTGTGCACCGCATCACGATCGGTGGCGGGGCCGTCCAGCGCGTCCAGCGCACGGTGACCGTCCCGCGCTGAGCGGGGCGACTCACCGCCGGGCGCCCCGCCGCCCGTCTCCTACCCTCGAACGGGGGCCCGTAGGCCGGTCGGCGCCGTTGAGCGCGTCGACGGCCTGGCCCCGGACGGAGAGGACGCCGGACATCGATCGCCCCAGCGCACGGACCAGGACGGCACGGGGCCTGCGGTGGCTCCCGTTCGTCGTCGTCGCGGTGGAGATCGCGGTCGTCGGGGCCGGGGCGGTCCCCCTCGGGTCGGGGCTCGTCGTCGTGGTCGCCGTCGAGCTCCTGCTCGGCGTGGTCGTGCTCGCGGAGATCGCGGTCGTCGTCCGGACGTTCCGCGCCGCCCGCGCGAACGGTCGGGGGCGTGCCGCGGCGCTCGAGGACGCGATGCGCGGGGTGCTGCCGCCGCTCCCGGCGCGGCTGGTGATCATGGAGGCACGGACGTTCTCGTCGCTGGCACGCTGGCCGCTCCGCCGTCGGATCGCCCCGGAGGCCGCCGTGACCGCGTCCTACGGTCGGCAGCTGCGCCCGCTGCTCCTGGCGCTCCTGCCCGTGTCGATCCTCGAGCTCGTCGTCGTCGAGCTGGTCGTGCCGTGGACCGCCGTCCGGATCGTCCTCCTCGTCGCGTCGGCGTACTTCTGCCTCTGGCTGCTCGGGCTCGTGGCGTCGATGTGGGTCCGGCCCCACTGGGTGGCCGACGGTCGCCTCGCGCTGAACTGCATGACGTTCGCGTCGCTCCACGTGCCGCTGGAGCGGGTCGTCGGGGTGCGAGCGGTGCGCGTCTCGGGGATGCCGCGCTCGGTGGAGGTCGACGGCGACGTCCTGACGGTGTCGGTCATGGGCGCCGCGAACGTCGAGCTCGAGCTCGAGGTGCCGGTCGCGATCACCGGCGACCGCCCGTGCGACGCCCGGCGCGTCCGCTTCTACGCCGATCGCCCGCAGGACGTGATCCGGGCGATCGAGGCCGCCGGCTGAGCTGGCCGCGGCTCGGCCCGACGAGGCCGACGACGTCTCAGGACGTTCACCTCCTCGCCCGCCGCGGGTGGCATCTTGGGCCGTCGTGGCCGTCCCGCACGCCAATCGCCCGCGGCCGGCGACCCTCCTGGGTTGCGCCGCGAGCGGGCTCCTGCTCTCCCAGGCGCTGCACTGGGCTCCCGCTCCTGCCGTGGTGGCCGGCCTGGCGCACCTGGCGGTCCTCCCGCTCGTCGCGGCGCTCGTGCTCGTGCTGCTCGCTCCGCGCGCGGGCGGTCGGCCGACGTCGGGCGAGGCACGGACGATGCTCGCCGTCATCCTCCTCGCGGCGGCGGGGCCCGAGGCCGTCGCGGTCGCCCGCGACGCCGTGCAGCACGGCCACGAGGGCGCGCTCGGCCACCTGCTCCACGCCGCGCCGCCGGTGCTGGCGCTGCTGGCGCCCGTGCTGCTCGCGGCCGCCGGGATCTCCTGGGTCCTCGTCCTCGCCGCCCGCCCCGACGGCGGCCCCGGAGTCCGGGTCTCCGTCACGGCGCTCGCCGCGCGCGGCCCCGGCTCCGCCGGTCGCTGCGCCCGGCCGCACCCCGCCCGCGCCGGCCGCTCGGCCGGCCGCGCGCCACCGCGCGTCCTCCCGGCCTGACGCCCCGGGTCCGTCCGCGCGCACAGCGTGAGGGCGCCCGTCGTCACGGCCGGTCGCGCCCCGGATCCGTCCTACGGCCCGCCGACCACGGGCGGACGGTGCCGGGCCGCCGGACGACCACCCGCGCCCGCGCGGCGTCACCCCGGACCGCACGGTCGCCCGCGAGAACGGCGCGCGACCGGGCGGCACGGCCGGTGGTCCGCCCGCGAGTGCGGGCTGTCCCCGGTGGGACGGCCGCGACCGCGGACGGATTCCGGCGGCTCGCCCGCGAGTGCGGGCGGACCCCGGACGGCCGCCGGCGATCCTCCGGCGTCCGCGCCGGTCCGCGCTCACCCGCGCGGGTCGGTCCGCCGTCGCGGGAGGCCGGATCGTCGCGACCCACCTACCGACCCTGCCCGGGCCCACGCCCGGGCCCGCCGCCTCCGCCCCGCGGCGCCCGCGCTCCACGCCCCGGGCGCGGACGCCGGCCCCGGGCGGCCGGCGGCGCAGCGGCGGACCCGCGGGCCATCGCGCCCCGGGCCCCGTCGCCCCCGACTTCCAGACATCACGACCCCGAACGAAAGACCCAGATGCAGCTCCCCAAGCTCCCGAAGACCCGCGGCCCGCTCGTCGCGACCGCCGCGGTGGCCGTCGCCCTCGCCGGCGGCGCGACCGCGCTGGCCGTCTCACCGTCCGCCGACGGCGACCACTCCGCGACCCTCGCCGCGCAGATCGACCCGGCGAAGCCGAAGAACGTCATCCTGCTGATCGGCGACGGCACCGACGAGGCGATCATCACCGCCGCCCGCAACTACGAGAAGGGCGCCGCCGGCGCGTTCGCGGGCCTCGACAACCTGCCCTTCGTCGGCGACATGACGACGTACGGGCTGAAGACCGCCCCGGACGGCAGCCGCTACCCGTTCGCCTACGTCTCCGACTCGGCCCCGACCGCGTCGGGCTGGTCGACCGGCAAGAAGACCGTCGACGGACGCCTGTCGCAGGGCCCGAGCTCCGGCTCGAACGTCCCCGGCGTCGACTACGAGACCGTTCTCGAGAAGTTCAAGAAGGACGGCAAGCGCGTCGGCAACATCACGACCTCCGCGCTGACCGACGCGACGCCCGCCGCCGCCGGCTCGCACCTCAACGCCCGCGCCTGCCAGGGCCCGGAGAACATGGCCGACTGCCTCCCGGCGAAGAAGGCCAACGGCGGCAAGGGCTCGGTCGCCGAGCAGCTCGTCGACAACAAGATCGACGTCCTGTTGGGCGGCGCCCGCAACCGCTTCGTCCAGACCACGGACGCGGGCGGCACGGTCCTCGACCGCGCGAAGACCGTCCACGGCTACCGCGACATCGCCACGAAGGCGCAGCTCGACGCCGTCACGTCGCTGCAGGACGGCCCGGTCCTCGGCCTGTTCTCCGGCGGGACCGAGGCGAACCCCAAGGCCACCACGGGCGAGAACATGATCCCGTACTACGAGCCGCTCGTGGCGACGGCCGCCGGCGCCGGCTCGGCGACGCAGAAGTGCAGCGTCGCGGCGCGCGGCACCCAGCCGCGCCTGGGCGACATGACGCAGAAGGCCATCGACCTGCTGAAGCAGGACAACGACAAGGGCTTCTTCCTGCAGGTCGAGTCGGCGATGGTCGACAAGCAGGAGCACGCCGCGGACGCCTGCGGCGCGATCGGTGACCTCGCCGAGCTCGACCGCTCGGTGCAGATCGCGCTGGAGTTCCAGAAGACGAACCCCGACACGCTCGTCATCGTCACGGGCGACCACTCCCACTCGACGCAGATCGTCGGCGGCACGAGCGGCGGCAAGGCGACGGCGACCGTGCAGACGGTCGACGGCGACCCGATGACGATCGGCTACAGCACGGCGGAGCCGCCGGTCAACGGCAACACGTCCCAGGGCCACACCGGTTCGCAGATCCGCGTGGCCGCCAAGGGCCCGCAGGCCGCCAACGTCAACGGCTTCATCGACCAGACGGACCTCTACGACATCATGCTCGGCCAGACGCCGAGCACGCTGCCGGCGGGCCCGACGACGACGGTCACGACGCCCGGCCCGACCACCACGGTCACGGTCCCCGGACCGACGACGACGGTCCCCGGCCTCGCGCCGGCCGTGAAGCTCGCCGGCGGGATCGCCGCGCCGGGCACCCTGAGCAACGCCGCCGCCCGCAAGGGCGTCCCGGTGTCGCTCCTGGCGACGAAGGCGTCGTCCGCGAAGGTCACGCTGAAGAACGGCTCGAAGACGCTGTCCACGACGACGCTGAAGCTGTCGGCCAACAGCCCCAAGGCGGCGAAGCTGTCGGCGTCGAAGCTCGCGCGCCGCAAGGCCGCGAAGCTCACGATCTCCGTCACGACGACGGCCGGCACCGAGAAGGTGACCCGCACCGCGCGGGTCTCCGTCACGCGCTGACCGCCGGCGAGGATCGGCGGCCGGCCTCGCGCCGGCCGCCGCCGCGGGGGCCGGCGGTCGGTCGACGGCTGGGCCCCCGCGACGTCCGGTCCCCCGTGCTCCGCCGCGGGCCTCGGGACTCAGCCCGAGGTGACCGCCTGCCGCAGCACCGACGCCCCGGGCAGCCCGGACGTGTCGTCGGCGGCGATCGCGGCGCGGACCTGCTCCGGCGTCACCTGCGCCCCGTCGTAGACGACGACGAACGAGACGTCGCCGTCCCGCAGGAACGTCGTCTCGCCGTAGTCGGTGTAGCGGGTCGCGCCGATGCCGATCAGGACCAGCTCGGGGCGGGCAGCGCGCAGGTACGCGCCGACGGGCTCCAGCGGCGTGCCGTCGCCACCCTCCTGGTGCGCCAGCCGCTCGACGATCCAGTCGACGAGCTGCGCGCCGTAGTACGAGTAGCCGGGGACCGGGCTGTCGATCCCGTAGTCGTGCGTCTCGCCGTCGCGGCGCAGGAAGCTCGCCAGGCGGAAGTCCCGCGTGGGGCCCGCGGGGTCGAGGTCCTCGATCGCGAAGAGCTCCGCGGCGACGCCCTTGGAGGCCGCGCCCCAGTTCTTCTTCTCGCTGATCTTCGTCGCGCCCGGCCGGCGGATCGAGCAGTCGTTGAAGGCGCCGAGGCCGAACGGCTCCAGCGCCTCGACGCCGCCGCCCTGCCCGTACGCGACGCGGCAGAGGATCCCGACCTCGGGCTCGAGCTGCAGGTTGGCGGGCTCGTCCTGGAGCGGCAGCAGCGTGCGATCGGTCGCCAGCGGGAACGCCCCGAGGAACGTGTCGCCGCCGGGCACGTAGAACGGGAAGATCCCCTTCGGGGCGCCGGCCTCGGCGGCGACGCCGACGAAGTCCGACGCCTCGCCGGCCTGCTCGAGGTGACCCGCGAAGTTGCCGGCGACGCCGAAGCCGAACGCGCCGCGCAGGGCCTCGAGGTCCGTGCGGATCGGCGGCCGGCCGTCGGTGGCGCTGGTCGGGTCGGGCGGGCTCTGCATGGGGGACCTCCGGGTCCGGGGACGCGGGTGGGGCGGAGCGGTCCACGATAGTCGGGGCGCTCGACGAGGCGGCGGCGTCCTCGCGGCGCCCGGCGGCGCGCGGTCGGGAGACGACCGCGGTCGGTCGACGGCCGGCCGCGTCGGGCCGCGGTGCGGGTGCCCGGAGCACACGCGCCGCCGGCGCGAGGCCGGTCCGCGACGACTCCCGCCCCGCCCGACGTGGGCGGCCGTCACTCCCGGCCCTCCGCGGCGATCCGGGCGAGCGGCGGCGCGCCACGTCCGTCGACGCCGTCCGCGCGGTGCTCGCTGCTCCTACCGGTGGGTAGATGCAGCAGGCAACGGGTTGCGACCGCAGGTCGGAAGGGCGTGCACGGCGGGCCGCGGGGTGGCAGGATGGGCCCATGGCCGATCAGTCCAACGCGAACCTCGCGACGCTCCTGACCACCACCGCCGCGAAGTTCCCGGAGCGGATCGCGATCCGCCTGGACGACGCCGCCGTGCCCTACGCGGCGCTCGAGGCCGGCAGCCAGCGCGTCGCCGGGCTGCTGAAGGACCTGGGCGTTCAGGCCGGCGACCGCGTCGGCATCATGCTGCCGAACACGCCGCACTTCCCGCTCGCGTACTACGGCGCGCTGCGCCTGGGCGCGGTCGTGGTCCCGATGAACCCGCTGCTGTCCAAGCGCGAGGTCGCCTACTACCTGGACGACTCCGGCGCGAAGCTGCTGCTGGCCTGGCACGGGTTCGCCGAGTCGGCGCAGGGTGGCGCCGAGGCGGCGGAGATCGACGCGCAGGTGCTGCTCGTCGAGCCGCAGGACATCGCCCAGAAGGTCGGCGCCGCGACGCCGATCGAGGAGGTCGCGCACAAGGACGGCGACGACACCGCGGTCGTCCTCTACACGTCGGGCACCACCGGCCGGCCGAAGGGCGCCGAGCTCACGCACCACAGCATCGGGTCCAACGTCCAGGCGTCGATCGGGCTGTTCAACCCGTCGGAGGAGGACGTCTTCTTCGGCGGCCTGCCGTTCTTCCACGTCTTCGGCCAGACCTGCACGCTGAACGTCTCGGTCGCCTGCGGGTCCGAGGTCACGCTGCTCCCGCGCTTCGACCCGACCACCGCGCTCGAGATCGTCCAGCGCGACGGCGTGACGATCTTCATGGGCGTGCCGACGATGCACGGCGCGCTGCTGCACCACCCCAAGCGCGGCGACTACGACACGAGCTCGCTGCGGCTGTTCGTGTCCGGCGGCTCGGCGCTGCCGGTCGAGGTGCTGAAGGGCATCAAGGAGACGTTCGGCACGCCGATCCTCGAGGGCTACGGCCTGTCGGAGACCTCGCCGGTCGCGTCGTTCAGCCGGGCCGACCTGCCGATGAAGCCCGGGTCCATCGGCGTCGCCATCGACGGCGTGCAGCTGCGCCTGGTCGACGAGGAGGGCAAGGTCCTCGGCGTCGACGAGGTCGGCGAGCTCCAGATCAAGGGCCCGAACGTCATGAAGGGCTACTGGAAGAACCCCGAGGCGACCGCGAAGGCGATCTCCGCGGACGGCTGGTTCTCGTCCGGCGACATGGCCAAGAGGGACGAGGACGACTTCTACTTCATCGTCGACCGCAAGAAGGACCTGATCATCCGCGGCGGCTACAACGTCTACCCGCGCGAGATCGAGGAGGTCCTCTACGAGCACCCCGCCGTCTCCGAGGCCGCCGTGATCGGCGTCAAGCACGAGGACCTGGGCGAGGAGATCGCCGCGGCCGTCGCGCTGAAGGAGGGCCAGTCGGTCACCGCCGACGAGCTCCAGGCCTTCGTCAAGGGCCAGGTCGCCGCGTACAAGTACCCGCGCCACGTCTGGATCGTCGACGCGCTGCCGAAGGGCCCGACCGGCAAGATCCTCAAGCGCGAGATCGAGGTCCCCGAGACCGTCTGATCGTCGGAGCCGGGGCGCCCGTCGCGGGCGTCCCGGCCCGGGGTCCCGTGCCGGGGTGCGTCCGGGGCGGTGCTGTGCGCCGGTGGTATGGTTGCATCAGCAACTACCTGAGAGGCAGAGGCCCGCCGTGAGCACCCCCGACATCCAAGAGCTCCCCTTCCGCGAGCGCGCTGCCGACGGCGCGCCCGACGGCCTGCTCGTGCTGCACCACGGCCGCGGCGCCGACGAGCACGACCTGATCGGCCTGGCCGACGTCCTCGACCCCGAGCGCCGCCTGCACGTCGTCACCCCGGGCGCCCCGCTGCGGATCCAGGGCTGGCCCGGCAAGCACTGGTACGTCGTGCCGCGCGTCGGCTTCCCGGACCCCGACTCGTTCCGGGCGACCTTCGGGACGCTCGCCGCCTTCCACGACGCCCTCTGGGCCCGCACCGGGATCGCGCCGGCCCGGACCATCCTCGGCGGCTTCTCGATGGGGTCGGTCATGAGCCACGCGACGGGGCTCGGCCCCGCGCCCGCACCGGGCGGGCTTCCGGAGCGGCCCGTCGTGGCGGGGATCCTCGGGATGTCGGGCTTCGTGCCGACGGTCGACGGCTGGGCGCCGGACCTCGGGCCCCGCGCCGCCACCCGCGTCCTCAACGCGCACGGCCGGCGGGACGAGATCATCGGCTTCCCGTTCGCCGAGCGGACGCGGGAGCTCGTCCGCTCCGGCGGCCTCGACCTCACGGTGCTGGACCACGACGGGGGGCACCACATCGCCCCGGAGCACGTGCCGCTGATCGCGCGCTGGATCGCGGAGACGCTGCCGGCGGGCTGAGGGCCGCGGCGTCCGCTGGGCCGCGGTCCGGTCGGCGCCGCCCGGCGGCGAGCTCCCCCGCCGCGGGCGGTCCGACGGCCGGCGTCCGGATCAGTCCGGCGAGGTGCCGGCGATCCCGAGCTCGTCCGCCAGGGGCTCCAGCGCCGCGACGACGAACGTGATGTGGTCGGCGAGCTCGACGCCGAGCTCCTCGGCCCCGAGCGCGACGTCGCCGCGGTCGACGGCCGCCGCGAACGACGCCGTCTTCAGCTTCTTGCGCACCGACTTCGCCGTCAGCCCGTGGATGCCCTGCGGGCGGACCTTCGCACACGCCATGACGAAGCCGGTGAGCTCGTCGACCGAGAACAGCGCACGGTCGATCGGGGTCGTCCGCGGGACGCCGAGGTAGGGCGCGTGGCCGGCGATCGCCGTGACCATCTCCGGCGGCGCGTCGCGGCGCTCGAGCTCCGCGAGGATCACCCGCGGGTGACCGGTCTCGAGGTCCGGGTGGCGCTCGTAGTCGGCGTCGTGCAGCAGGCCGGTCACGCCCCAGAGCTCCTCGTCCTCGCCGGCGGCGCGGGCGGACGCACGCATGGCGGCCTCGACGGCCAGGCAGTGGCGGCGCAGGGACGTCTCGGTGACCCACTCCTCCAGGAGCGCGAGGGCCTCGTCACGGGGAATCGGTCGCGTCATGCCCCATTCCTAGCGGACCGTGGGACCCGGCCGGGCCCGCTCGGCGGGCGTACCGCGTCCCGGGCGGGCGGACGGGCTGTGGTCGCCCGCGTCCCGGACGGACGGCGAGGAACGGTGGTCCCATCCCGGATGGGCGGGGATGCCCTCCGACGCGGCGACCGGTCGCTCAGCCCCAGCCGGCCAGGCGCTCGGCCGGAACGAGCTCCGCGGGATGGGCGCCGCCGGCGATCCGGCGGGACAGCGCGTCGGCGGGCAGCGGCGCGTCGGAGGCGAGGAAGAGGACGTTGCCCGCGTGGCGGCCGCGCACGACGTCGCGGCCCCCGAACGCGAGGACGTGCGCGAACGTCGCCCGGAGGATCGCGGCCTGCTCGGCCGCGAACGGCCACGGCGGCTGGTCGACGACGTTGAGCAGGTAGCGGCCGTCGGGGCGCAGGACGCGGCGGACCTCGACGGCGAAGGCCGCGGTCGCCATCGCGGCGGGCGTCTCGGTGCCGACGAACGCGTCGCCGAGGACGAGGTCGAACGCGTCGTCGGCCCCGCGCTCCACGATCGCCCGGCCGTCGGCCTGCAGGACGCTCAGCCGCTCGCCGCGCCGCAGCCGCAGGTGCTTCTCGGCCAGGCGGATGACGGCGCCGGAGCGCTCGACGACGGTCTGCCGCACGCCGGGCCGGGTGCTGGCGAGGAAGCGGGGGAGGCAGAACGCCCCGCCGCCGAGGTGCAGGACGTCGGCCTCGCCGCCGCGGGGGACGAGGACCTCGAGCGCGGCGCCGATCCGCGCGACGTAGTCGAGCTCCAGGTGCGTCGGGTCGTCCAGGTCGACGTAGCCGTGGGCGAGGCCGTCGATCAGCAGCAGCCGGCCGCCGGGGCGCCCGCGGTCGGGCTGGAGCTCGAGCGTCCCGACCCCGGACTCGACGCGGACGGGCTCGGCGGGCCGGCCGCCGCGCCGCGACGAGCGCTTCGCCACGCTCAGCCGGCGACGCCGTCCGGCGCGGCCTCGAGCAGGCGCGCGGCGGCGGTCTCGTCCCCGGCGGCCAGCACGGCGCCGGCCAGGGTGCCGAGCAGCTGCTCGACCAGCTCGTCGCGCGGGGGCGCGCCGAGGTCCAGGCGCACGAGGACCGCGCCGTCGACGAAGAGCAGCCAGCCGTGCAGGGCCGCGCGCAGCGACGCCGGGGCGGCGTTGATGTCGGGGTGGCCGAGGGCGTCGGCGATGCGGGCGACGGTGTCGCCGCGGATGCCGGCGAGGATCTCGCGCACGCCGGGCTCCGCCGCCGCGGCGGTCAGCAGCCGGCGGAAGACCTCGGGGCGCTCGTCGATCCAGCTGAGGTAGGCGGTCAGGCTCTCGACGGCCGCGTCGCCCAGCGGGAGGTCGGTCCGCGGCATGACGCGGCGCCCGAGCTCCTCCGCGCCCCGGGACACGGTGGCGAGGAAGAACGCCTGCTTCGTCGGGAAGTAGTGGTACAGCAGGGGCTTCGAGACGCCGGCGGCCTTGGCGATCTTGGACATCGTCAGCTCGCCGTACTCGTGCGCGGCGAACAGCTCCTCGCCGCGCTGGAGCAGCTCGGCCCGGCGGTCGTCGACCGTCATGCGGCGGTAGGCCCGTGCGGTCTTGGCGCGGGCGGCCGGGTCCTTGCGGGGCAGGGGCACCCGCCGAGCATACCGCTGTCGACCGGTGGTCGACAGAGCGACCCTCCCGGCGGGCCGATTCCTGTCGACCGCGGGTCGACGGATCGGCCGTCGGGGACGGGTGATCCGTGTCGACCGGGGGTCAGGAGTTGTCGACCGAGAGTCAGGAACGTGTTGACTCACGGTCGACAACGTTGCTACGGTCGCTCCTGACCGGGGGTCGACAGGGCCCCGAAGATCGTCCGAGAGGCCGTACCGTGTCCCGTTCCGCAGTCCCCGCATCCCCGACCGCACCGCCCGACGTCCTCGCGGACCTCGAGCGCCGCCTGACCCGCGTGGAGTCGTTCGTCGGCGTCCCGGCGGCCGGCGCCCAGCCGCGTCGGCCGGCGCCGGAGGTCCCTCCCCGCCGGCCGGATCCCGAGCCCGCGGCGCAGCGAGCGCCGGCTGCCGGGGCCGACCGCGGCCCCGGCGAGCGGGCCGAGGCGCCGACGGCGACCGTCCGGGTCCCCTCGCCACCGATGGCCGCCCCGGGCCCGGTCCGCGTCCGCCTCGACGAGGCGCTCGTCGGCGGCCGCCTGCTGGCCTGGGCCGGCGGTGCGGCGCTGCTGTTCGCGCTCGGGACGCTGTTCTGGCTCGGCGTCCGGGACGGCTGGCTGGGGGAGGAGCTCCGCTGCCTGATCGGCGCGGTCGCGTCCGCCGGGCTGCTGGCCGCCGGCCTGCGCAACGCCCGCAGCGGCGTCGCCCGCGAGGCGTCCTGGGCGATGGCCGGCACCGGTCTGGCCGGGCTCTACGCCACCGGCGCGGTCGCCACCGCCACCTACGACCTGCTGCCGGGTCTCCTCGGCCTGCCGGCACTCGCGGCGCTCGGCGTCGCGTCGGCGTTGCTGGCGCTGCGCTGGGACGCCCCGCCGCTGGCCGGCGTCGGCCTGCTCGGCGCCCTCGCCGCCCCGGTGATCGCACCGGTCGACGGGCTCGTCCTGCCCGTGGTCGTCGTCGCGATGGCCGCGACCGGGCTGCTGCTGCGCCACCGGCCGTGGACGTGGCTCGCGGCCGCGGCCACCGTGCTCGCGCTGCCGCAGGTCGTCTGGCACGTGGGCTCGCTGCTCGACGATCTCGGCGACGCCTCCCCGTTCTGGACCGTCGCGGCGCCGGGCCTCGCCGTCGTCGCGACGCTCGCCGCCGGCCTGGCGATGGTCGCCGGCTGGGAGCTGCGCAACCCGCAGGACCGCGAGCGCTGGTCGATGCCGCTCCTGCTCGTCGTCCACGCGGCGGTCGCCGCCGCGCTCGGCGGTGGCTACGCCCTGGTCGACCGTCCCGCCGCCGCGGTCGTGACGCTCGCGGCGTCGGCCGCGCTGCTCGGCGGGGCCGCCTGGCGCGTCCGCCGGCGCTCCGGGTCGGCCACGCCGGTCGAGCTCGTCCTGCTGTCCGTCGCGGTCCTGGTCGTCGACCTCGGCTTCGCGATCGCCGCGAGCGGCCTGCTCCAGCTCGTCGGCTGGGCCCTCACCGCGGTCGCCTTCGCGCTGCTGGCCCGCCACGCAGCCCGGGTGCGGATGCCCGTGCTGATCGGCGGGCTCGGCCTGCACGCGGGGCTCACCCTCCTCGAGACCGTCGGCGCGTCCGGCGGATCCGACGGCGGCTTCCTCGTCGCCTGCGCCGTCCTCGCCGCGGTCTGCGGCGTGTCCGCCCGCGTGATCGCTCCGCGCAGCGAGGAGGCCCGGATGCTGCTGGACCTCGCCGCGCTCGCCGTCGCGTTCTGGTGGACGGTGGCGACGCTGCCGGGGGACCGGATCGCGCTCGTCCTCGCCACCGAGGCCGCCGCGCTGCTGCTCATCGACCGCCGCGTCCACGACGTCGTGGCCCGCGGTGCGGGCCTGCTCGTCCTGGCCGTCGCGGCCGGGGTCGCGCTGCTGCACGCCGACGGCGCCGCGCTGCTGGCGTCTTGGGGTGCCGTGCCCGACGGCGAGCTGGGCGATCTCGTCCTGCCGCTGATCGGCGTGGCGCTGGCCGCCGGGGCCGGGATCTCCGCCCTGAGCGGCGTGATCGCCGCGGCCGTGCGGCCGCTGACCGCCGAGGACGCGGCGACGGAGGCGACCCTGCGGAGCGTCCGCGGGGTGCTGGCCGGCACCGCCGGGGGCCTGGGCCTGCTGGCGGCGTCGATCCTCGTCGGGCACCTCGCGACGTCCCTCGCGGGCGGCACCGACGCCGCGGCCGTGGCGCGCGACGTCCTCTGGGCCGCGACGGGCCTCGGGCTCCTCGCCGCCGGCCTCGCGCGCGTCGAGGCCCCGCTGCGGATGACGGGCCTGACCTTCCTGGCCGGCATCGGCCTGAAGATCGCGCTGATCGACCTCGCCGACGTCGGCACCGGCGGCCGGGTCGTCGCCTGGGCGGCGCTCGGCGCGCTGCTGCTGGTCGGTGCCGGGCTCTACGCGCGGCTGCGCCCGGAGGACGACGCCCGCCGGGCGCGATCCGTCGCGGACGAGGCGGACCTCCGCGCGTCCCGGTCGACGGTCGGGCGAGGCTGAGGCGACGCGCGCCCGTCGCCGGTCGCCGGGCGGCCGGTCGCCGGGCGCCGGCCCCGGTCGCGTGGTGTCCGGGATCGTCCGGGGGACGGGGGCGGGTTGGGGGTGCGGTCGATCGTCGGCCACACGGTGTCCGGGATCGTCCGGGGGACGGGGGCCGGTTGGGGGCG
The DNA here is from genome assembly GCF_040675535.1 of Patulibacter sp. NPDC049589. Lineage (NCBI taxonomy): Bacteria > Bacillati > Actinomycetota > Thermoleophilia > Solirubrobacterales > Patulibacteraceae > Patulibacter > Patulibacter sp. NPDC049589. The sequence continues at coordinate 29,805 of NZ_JBFAPC010000059.1, forward strand.
CGGTCGATCGTCGGCCACACGGTGTCCGGGATCGTCCGGGGGACGGGGGCCGGTTGGGGGCGCGGTCGATCGTCGGCCACACGGTGTCCGGGATCGTCCGGGGGACGGGGGCCGGTTGGGGGCGCGGTCGATCATCGGCCACACGGTGTCCGGGATCGTCCGGGGGACGGGGCCGGTTAGGGGTGCGGTCGATCGTCGGCCACACGGTGTCCGCCGTCGACCGACGGGCCAGGCCAGGCCTGGCGAGGTGTCCCGCGGACGGATCCCGGATCGCACCCCCGTGACCGCGGCGACCCGGAACCCGACTCGGGCGCGAGGCGGTGCGGGGTGCCGCCCGCGGACGGATCCCGGATCGCACCCCCGTGACCGCGGCGACCCGGAACCCGCGGCGTGGGGACCCGCGGGCCGCCGCGCCACGTGCCCGCGTCGCCGTCCTAGCCCTCGTCCCCCGACGACGCGAGCGCGTCCGCCCCGTCGCGGGCGCCCTCGCCGCGACGGAAGAAGTCCCAGACCTCGACGAGGTTGCCCGCCGGGTCGCGCAGGTAGATGGAGCGGTCGCCGCCGTCGTGCTCGACGGGCCCCTCGACCTCGACGCCCATGTCGTCGGTCAGGCGCCGGTGGATCGCGTCCAGGCGGTCCGGGGTGGCGGACATCGCGAAGTGGACGTGCCGGCCGCCCTGGTCGCCGAACTCCTTCTTGCCCGGCGTCCACAGACCCAGGCGCGACCGGCGCCCGAGCTTCAGCCAGCGCCGGTCGCGCTCCTCGGAGAGCACCTCGAGCCCGAACGCGCGCACGTAGAACCGCTCGAGACCCCCGGGGTCGTCCGTCTGCAGGGTGATCTCGACGACCTCGTCGATGTCCATCGGCCCGTCTGCGTCCGCCATGGCCGTCCCGGTGCCCGTGCGAGGGGCGGCGGACACGGTGGGCGGCGGCGCCGGTCCAGCCCGATCCGCGTGGTCGCGCGGCCCGGAGGTGCGGGGCGGGCGGCCCGCACATTCGCGCGGCACCGGAACGACGGCGACCCGGCCGAGGCCGGGTCGCGGGTGCTCGTCCTGCGGGTCGCCGGCCCCGGGGCGGGGCCGGCGGGCGATCAGTCGCCGGTGACGAGGCCCGGGGTCGGCGCCGCCGCGTGCGACGCGGGAGGCACGAAGCCCTCGAGCGGCTCGCCCTGCGGGTCGACGTTCTGCACGAGGTGCCCCTCGAGCGAGACGTTCGGCAGGATCTTGTCGAGCCAGCCCGGGAGCCACCAGGCCTTGTCGCCCAGCAGCAGGACCACCGCGGGGGCGACGAGCAGGCGGACCACCAGGACGTCGACCAGGATCGCGACGCCGAGGCCGATGCCGAACATCTTGGCCGTCACGTCGTCCGTCGTCGCGAAGGCGGAGAACACCGCCGCCATGACGAGGCCGGCCACGAGGATCACCTTGCCGATCCGCGACATGCCGATGATGACGCTCTGTCGCGGTCGCTCGCCCTCCTGGTACGCCTCGTGGATCCGGGAGAGCAGGAAGACGTTGTAGTCCATGCTCAGCCCGAACAGGATCGCGAACATCATCACCGGGATGAACGAGACGATCGGCACCCCGCTGTCGACCCCGATCAGGCTCGACCCCACCCCCTGCTGGAAGACCGCGACGATCACGCCATAGGCCGCGCCGACCGACAGGAGGTTGAAGACCGCGGAGACCAGCGGGACCCAGAGCGAGCGGAACGCCGCGATCAGGAGCAGCACCGACAGGCCGATGACGACGGCGATGAACAGCGGCAGCTTCCCCGCGACCTTGTCGGAGAAGTCCTCGAAGCCGGCCGTCTGGCCACCGACGTAGACCTTCAGCTGCGTGCCCTCGGTGCTCTTGGGCAGGACGTCGTCGCGGAGGCTCGAGAGCAGGTCGCTGGTCTTCTCGTTCTGCGGTGCCGTCGCGGGGACGGCGCCGATCGTCGCCATCTCGCCGTCCTTGCTGACGATCGCCTTCGACGTGCTCTTGACGCCCGGCGTCGCGGCGACGGCCTTCTGGATCTTGTCCAGCTGCGACTGCAACTGCGGATCGTCCTTCTTGGCGATGTCGACGGCCAGCAGGAACGGGCCGTTCGCGCCCGGCCCGAAGGCCTTGC
>NZ_JBFAPC010000060.1:0-31896 GCF_040675535.1 Patulibacter sp. NPDC049589
GTACTCCGAGGACGAATACCACGGGCCCACGGACGGTGACCCCAGCGCGTACTCCCCGACGTCCGCCGCGCGCACCGCCCAGCCGTCCATCGCGGACGACGCGAACGACGGGAGCGCCGTCGTCGCGACGACGTCCTCGGCGGCGATCCGCCCCACGGCGAGGTCGAGCGCGACGGGCTCGGCGCCCACGGGCGCCGCGGCCCCGAGGGCGGCGGCGACGTCGCGCGCGTCCGCGAGGCTCGTGGGGGCGACCATCGCCGCATCCTACGGTCGGCCCGGCGCGCAACACTGGGCGGGTGCCGCCGTCCCCCACCCCAGGACCAGCCGGCGAGCCGCGCGCCGGGGACGCCTCGGACCCGGCCGGGTCGACGACTCCCGACGCCTCCCCGCCCCCGTCCGAGACCCAGCCATCATCCGACGCCCCGTCGCCCCCGTCCGAGACCCAGCCACCATCCGACGCCCCGTCGCCCCCGTCCGACCCGCGCCCCGCGTCGATCGTCGCGATCCTCGCCGGCGGACGGTCACGCCGGATGGGCATCCCGAAGGCCGGCGTGTTGCTCGACGGCCGGCCCCTGCTGGCCCACGCGGCCGACGCAGCGCGGGCCGCCGGGCTGCGGCCCGTCGTCGTCGCCAAGCGGACCTCCGTCCTGCCCGACGTGGCCGGCCTCGAGCGCTGGGACGAGCCGGACGAGCCCGTCCACCCGCTGACCGGCGTCGCCGCGGCGCTCCGGCGGGCCGACGCCCCGATCGTCGTCCTGCCGGTGGACCTCCCCCGCGTCCCCGGCGCCCTGCTCGCCCACCTCGCCGCCCGGCCGGAGCCCGTGGTCGTCGTGGAGGCCGCCGGGCGGGTCCACCCGCTGCTCGCCCGCTTCACCCCCGCGTGCGCAGGCGCGCTCGCGGCCGCCGCCGCGGCCGGGTCCCCCGTCGTGGCGACGGTCCGGGCGCTCGGCGCGGCGATCTGCGGGGACGCGGTCGTCCGTCCGCTCGGCGACCCCGCGCGGTCGCTGGCCAACGTCAACCGCCCCTCCGACGTCCGCGACGCGGGGACGCCCGAGCGCTGAGCCGACCGCATCCGGCCGCGCGGTCCGTCGCGCCGTGATCCGTGCACGACGGCCGCCCGGGCCTCCGCTGCCCGGAGCACCGTGCGGCCGGCGGCGCGCCGGGACGTCGTACACCGCGCCAGGCCGGCGTCGAACACCCGTTCGGAGGCGCGGTCGGCGTGCGCGCGTGGGCTTCGCCGCGGGCCGCGGGAACCCTCGTAGACCGCGGTCGCGGCTGGTAGCGTTGCCCCCGCCGAGTTCCCGGGGTCGTCCCCGGGGAGCGGGGGACCCGTGTTGTTGGGGCTCATCCACGTCTTCGTGGAGGCGCGACTCTTTCTGCGTCAGCCCGTCAGCTAACCCCGTAGGCCGACGAGAGAGAAGTCCGGATGCGTTCAACCACGGTGCGTCGCGCCGCCCTGATCGGCCTGCTGACCATGGCCACCTGCGCCCCCGCCGCGCAGGCCGACGACGACCCAGCCGCGGCCGCAGCCGCTCCCGCCGCCGGCGGCGGCGGAACCCCCGTCGCGACGATGACCGCACCCGCCGCACCGGCCGCCGACACCACCACCGCCGCCGCGCCGAAGGTGTCGGAGACGCAGACCGTCAAGCTCACCCGCGCCCAGACCAAGAGCGTCCAGCGCCGCGCGAAGGTCAAGGCCGACGGCTCCCTCGGGTCCCGCACCCGCAAGGCCCTGAAGCGGTACCAGGCCAAGAAGCGCCTCGTCCCCACCGGCAAGCCGAACCTCCAGACGCTGAAGGCGATGAAGCTCGCCTTCGCGGTGAAGATCGAGCAGCAGCTCGTCGCCAAGCAGCGCAGCGCGCAGCCCGTCCAGAGCTCCGTCGCCGGCTACGTCTTCCCGATCCAGGGGCCGTGGCAGTGGGGCGGCGTCAACACCCACTTCGGCGACCGCGGCGGCGAGCACGAGGGCATCGACCTGTTCGCCGAGTGCGGCACCCCGCTGGTCGCCGCCTCGTCCGGCACCGTCAAGGAGCGCAAGTTCCAGTCGGCCGCCGGCAACTACCTCGTCATCACCGGGACCCCCTCGGGCGAGGACCAGGTCTACGCGCACCTGAAGACGCCGTCGCCCCTGTCGATCGGCGACGCGGTCACCGCCGGCTCCCCGGTCGGCGTGGTCGGCGACACCGGCAACGCCGACGGCTGCCACCTGCACTTCGAGCTGTGGACGACCGGCGGCTGGTACAGCGGCGGTCACCCCCGCGACGCCCGCAAGGACCTGATCTCCTGGGGCGGCGTCCCCAGCAGCACGCGCTGACCCGCGCCCGGCCCGCCCGTCCCGCGGGCCGCGCGGGGCGCCCCGGCCCCGGAGGCGCCCCGCCTCCCGGGAGCCGTCGACCGCCCGGCCCCTGACCCGCCGATCCGTCCCGCGGACGGCCGTCGGGGATGTACCCTGAGGCCCGCGCCGGACCGGCTCCCGGCCCGGCGCGTCGTCTTGTCCCCGGTCCCGGAGCACCGCCGCGATGACCCCGCCTCCCGCCTCGACGCCGATCGAGCTCCCCGAAGGCATCGTCGCCCTCGGCCCCGACGCCTGTTCCGCCGTCGAGGCCCTGGTGCTCGCCGCCGAGCGCCGCCAGGAGGCCGAGGTCCAGGCCGCCCTGGAGCACGGCCTGCGCGTCGTCCCGCGCCCGCTGCGCGGCATCACCCGCCGGGTGCTCGTCGGATGAGCACCCCGCTGGAGCGCCGCGGCGAGCTGCTGCGGCTGGCCCGCGTGCTCGGCGTCGAGCCCGACGAGCTGACGGCGCTGGACGGCGCCGCGGTCGAGGACCTCCGCGCGCTGCGCCACGCCGTCGCCGACCGCCTGCTGGAGCGCAGCCGCGAGCAGTTCTCCCGCGCGGTGGCGCTCGGCGACCTGCTGCCCGGGAGCGTCGCCGCGAAGCTCTCCCAGCACGTCATGGGCCCGGTCCTCGGCGGCCGCGCCGCCGCGCTCCTGACCCCGGAGAAGGCCGGCGAGCTCGCCCGCCGACTCCCCGCCGACTTCCTCGCCGACGTCGCCTGTCACGTCGACATCCGCAAGGTCCAGCCGCTCCTGGCCGGGATCGACCGCGCGACGATGGCCGCCGCCGGCGCGCACCTGCGCGAGCGCGAGGAGTGGGTCGTCCTCGGCGCGTTCGTCGGCTACGTCGACGACGACGTGGTGGCCGACCTGCTCGACGGCTTCGACGGCGAGGCGCTCCTGCGCTCCGGCGTCGTGATCGAGGACGCCTCCCGCATCGACGCCGTGCTCGGGATGCTGTCCGACGAGCGCCTCGACGGCCTGCTCGACGCCGCCGACGAGCACGCCCTGTGGCCGGACATCGTGTCGCTCAACGTGCACCTCGGCGACGCCCAGCTGCGGCGCGTCACGGACGCGGTCCAGCGGATGTCGGGCCCCCGGATCGAGGCCCTCGCGGCCCTCCTCGGGGACGACGACGAGCTGCGCGCCGCGGCCGCCCCGATCGTGGAGCGCCTGACGCCGGAGTTCCTGGCGGACGTGGCCGAAGACGTCGACCTCGCGGCCGTCGGGCCGCTCCTGGACGGCATCCCGGTCGCGACGCTCTCCGCCGCCGGAGCCGAGCTCGAGCGGCGCGAGGCCTGGACGCTCCTGGGCCGCCTGATGACGGTGCTGCGTCTGGAGGTCCTGGCCGAGCTCGTCCCCTCCCTCGGCGACGAGACCCTGCCCCGCGCCGGCGCGACGATCGGCGACCCCGCCCGGGTCGACGAGCTGCTGGCGCTGCTCCCGGACGAGCGCCGGACGCCGGAGCTGCGGGGGCCGGCAGGAGCCTGAGGGTCGCCGGCGGGAGTTCACTGCGTCGCCGCCGCCCTCACGAGCGACACATCGATCGCGCACGGATCGTTGTTCGATGTCGCCGCTTCTCAAACGATGCCGGCCGCGCCGATGCTCGCGTAGAGTCGGTTGCGAGTCCTGGCTCCTGCGGACCACCGGCGCGGCGGTCGGGCTGGGCTGGGCCGGCAGGCAGCGGGCTGACTCGGCGGGGGTCTATGGCGTGTTGAGGGCTTGAGCGACGTGATATGCGTCGATCTGCGCGTCGGGTCCGATGCCCGAGGCGATGACGCTGTAGCCCGCGCCGGAGCCGGCGATCCACGCGAAGCCGCGGGCGGTAGGCGAGATGAGGGCACGCATCGTGCGGCCGTCATGGGGGTTGGCATCGTCGGTACGCATGCCGGCCAGCTGTCCGATCCGGTCGGCGGCCAGGTTGGGACCGCTGATGCGGGAAACCTCGATCGTCTTGCTCCCCGAGGTGAACGTTCGAGTCAGCGCGGAACGATCGCCCGAACGGGCGTGGCGATCCTCTGCCGCCGCCCGGTAGCCATCGGGGACGAAGCCGATCTCCGCGTCACCGAGCAGGTCGCCGGCCGGTCCGTTGCGCTGAACGGCGAACGTCTCGCGGTCGTCGCCGTCAGCCGCTGACGGCTCCGCCGCGGGGCGCTAGGGCAATCGCGATCGCGCTGCCGTCGGCGCCGTCGCGATGCGCGGTGTCGATCGCGGCCAGCGGTCCCGGGCCGGTCGGATCGGGCACGTCTGCCCGGAGTTCCAGGGCGGTGCCGGTGACCGGGGCGCCGTGGCTGAGAGGACCGCTCAAGAACGCGACGCGGGTCACGTTCTCGGCGGCTCGCCCGGAGAGGACGACGAGCGTTCCGACGGTGTCGTCACGGCCGGCGTACAGGACGCGAACGTCGTGATGGCCGCCCTTCTGGGCGTCCCACGTCGCTCGAGCGTCGGCGATCAAGGCCGGATTCTCACCGAGCTCACCGCGAGGAGCCCAGGTCTCCGGGGCCGCAGCCTTCGAGGGGGTCGAGGCGTCGCTGTCCACCGCGACACTGATGCCGGTCGTGGCGGTGGCCGCGGCCGCGAAAGCGGCCAGCACGATGCGACGCTTCGTAGCGCTCATAAAGCATCCTCTTGAGGAGCAGGGGCTGAGGTTTACGACGCGAGAGTTCGCGTACGTGGGGTGTTGAGGAAGACGGCCAGCGATGCGAAGAGCAACGCGACGAGGGCTATGGGAAGCGCGGGCCCGATGGACCCCAGGCGCAAGGCCGGGAGGGTCGAGCGCCACGCAGGGTGCATCGCGGCCAGCGACGACACCGCGCTGACGATCGCGATCGCGACACCGCCGAGACCGTTCTGCGTCGTCTGCGATCGACGCGTCGCGAGGAGGACCGCGAGTCCCGCGAGAGCGACGCAGAGCACGAGTCGTCCGCCGTTCTGAGCGTTGAACGCCCAGTCCGAATCGTCGATGCCGACCGGTCGGTGGGTGCGCGCTGCGGCCCACAGCACGAGTTGGAAGCCGGCGGTGGCACCAGCAGCCGCGAGAACCCGCGCTCGTCGCGGCCAGCTCCAGGCGCTGCCGAAGGACAGCACCGCGCCGGCCGTTGCGACGCTGACGGCCAGGACTCGCAACTCCGGCCCGGGGCCGGCATAGCCGCCGGGTTGCCCGGTCACGCGCGTGCTCGCCCACTGGCTGGCGGGGAGCAGTGCGACGAGCAGCAGGGCGACGCCACTGAGCGCGATCAGTGCCACCGACGCATGCGTCGAGCGTCGCACCGCCCGCCAGCGCAGCACCCACGCGAGTCCGATCACGCTCGTAACCTCACGAACGAGGTTCGCGTTGTCGTCGGCGATCAGCTCCGTCCAGTGCTCTTCGAGGTCCGACCGGTACTCGCGACGAAACGAGCGGGGCGTGAGCAGCAGCGCCGCGCGCATCGGGCGCGGAAGGCTCACCCGGTCGCCTCGTCCGCCAGGCGCAGAACGTCGCGGCTGGTCGCCTGCATCCGTCGCGCTTCGTCGAGCACACGTTCGCGGCCGGAATCGGTCAGGCGGAAGTACCGTCGCGACCGACCGTCCACCACCTCGTCGGCGTCGCGGACCACGAGGTCCTCGGCGGTCAGGCGGTCAAGCGACGCGTACAGCGATCCGGTGGAGACCCGGAGCCTGCCGTCGGAGAGCCGCTCGATGTCCTTCTTGATGCCGTACCCGTGCCGCGGGCCCTGCAGGAGCGATGCAAGCGCCAGGAACGACGTCTCGTTGACCTTCATACGACCACTATAGATCAGTTTTCGATATATGTAAGTGCGCCTTGCCTCTAGAAACGGAAATCGCCGGCGAGTCCTTGGACTCGCAGGCGATCAGTTCTGCATATCTCCCTCTGCGTCACATATCGGCCTTTGAGCCCGGGCGGAATGACTCAGCCCTTTTCCGCCGTTCATCGACCTTGAGAACGCGGGACTCGATGAACTCGCCCGCCCGCCCGAACGGTCCCGCTCAAAGCACCTCACGACGCAGGCCTTCGACGAGTGGCAGTCCCGGGTGTGATTCGCGGTCGTTCCACTTTGGCGACGGTCGTCGCCGCTGGCGCCATGACGGGGCGGTGGCAGCCCCTGCGTCCGCCTACGTCCACGAGTGGAGCCCGTTCACCTCCCCGCCGGCCTGCAACCCGGCTCCGTCGGACACCCGCTGCAACGACAACCAGGGCCTCATCTTCAACGAGTGGGGCAGCATCCGGGCCACCGCGCTGGAGTCCGCGGTCTACAGGATCTGTTGCCGCGCGGTCACCCGGAACAACACGGTCCGTTCGACAACCACCGGCACCAAGGAGAGCGACTACTGCGCGAACAACTCGACGGAGATGCTCATCGACATCGCCGGCACGGAGGCGTCGAAGATGAACGCTTCGCTGGCCTCGTACCAGACGATCAGCACCCCACGAAGTCCTGGGTCGTCGGATCGCACCCGACGGCATCTCGACGGTCGGAGCGGTCTCCAACGAAGGGAACCGTGGAACCGCGCTCGTCACGAACAACCTCTTCGTGATCGAGGTCCCCACCAAGACCGACATCAAGTCCGTCTCCTGGACGCTGCCCGACGGGTCTGTCACGACCCAGGGCAACGAGGCCACACCATCCGTTTCGGACGCCGTCCCCGACGGCGTCCGAAACGGATCTGCGGGAAGAAGTGAAGTCCGAGCTGTGCCGGACACTTCCCTTCTGTGAGGGACCGCAGCAAACTCGAGAACCTGTACGCCGCGCATGCCACGACGGTGCAGGCCTACGCCCGTCGTCGTACCGACCACGTCGCCGCCGACGACATCGTCAGCGAGGTGTTCATCGCCGCCTGGCGACACCTCGACGAGATCCCGGAGGACCCGGTCGCCTGGCTTCTCGGCGCCGCGAGGAAGACGCTTGCCAATCAGCGCCGCGGCGCCGAGCGGCAAGTGGCGCTCTTCCAGCGCATGGCCGATGGCCATCCCGCCGGTACCGAGGACAGCGCGCCGATGGACGGCGCCATCCTCAGAGCCCTCTCGCGATTGCGCCCCAGCGACCGCGAGCTCCTGCTGCTGATCACCTGGGACGAGGTCTCTCCCGGCCAGGCAGCAGAAATTCTCGACGTCCGCGCGTCGACCCTCTCGATGCGCCTGCGTCGCGCCCGCAAGCGCCTCGCCGACGAACTTCACGAAGACGAGATCGGCAACGCCATGTACCCCGCCGCCGTGATGGAGACCCCGCGATGAGCCACGACCTCGACCGCCGCTTGCGCGCGAGCAACTTCGTCTCCGCCGACCCCGACGGGCCCGCCCCGTTCAGCGCCCTGTCCGAACGACTCGACGAAGAACCCGACCACACCGGCCGCAGGACCACGACTACGCGGGCGCGCCGCTTCGGTCGCCCCCTGGCACTCGCGGCCGTCGGCCTCACGCTCACCGGCACCGCGACCGCCGCAGTCATCGTCCTCAGCGACTCCGGACCGACCACCGGGCTGGCCACGAAAGCAACTCCTGACGCGCCGGCATCGGGGTCGCTGACCGCCCTGCTTACCCAGGGGGCAAGTCCCGTAGGGTCCGAGAGCCGCGCGCGGTTCCCCGAGCTCGGAGACAACGGCCCGGCCCAGGGGACGACGCTGAGCCGCGAGGGCTTCGACATCGACATCGCGTTCGACACGAAGAAGATCTGCTTCTCCGCCCACGAGCCGAAGCAGATCACCGGCGAAGCCGGATGCACCACCAGGCCGATCCCCTACACGATGATCCCCCTCGCCGAAACGGGCAACGGCCCCAAGCCCACGCGCCGGCTTGCCTACGCCATCGCACCCGACGGCGTCAGCGCGCTCACCGTGGCGACCAGCACCGGGAAGACCCGCCGAGCGACGTTCGAGAACAACGTCGCCGCCATCCCGCTCGACGGCAACGAGACCGTCACGCGCTGGTCCTGGACGCTCCCCGACGGCAAGACCGTCACGCAGGAGCCCTGGGCCTTGACGGCCCAGCACTGACGAACGTGCCTGGAGCAACCGCCGTATCGCTGAGGCGACCATCGGACTGCGAGACGCCGGCCGCCCCACGGACGCCGCGGCTGTGCACGCACGCCTGAACGCCGACGGGTTCTCGGCGCGGTCGGTGGTGCCGCGGCGCTCGAGGTCCTACGTCGCGGAGTAGCGGGTCCCGCGCCGCTGGCCGGTCCGCTCGATGACGCCGCGCGCGGCGGCATCACCGAGGATCTTGGAGAACCGCTCGCGTGGAGTCTCGGAGTCGATGCCGAGCGCCGCGCGGAGCTCGGGCGCCAGCAGCGGTTTGCCGGCCGCGCGGAGGACCCGCACGAGGTCCTCGTCGGCGATCTCCAACCGCGGCGCACGCGGAGACGGCCGTCGCGGGGCGTCGGCCGGCTCGACCTCGTGCGCCGCCGGTGTCGCCGGCGTCGACGTTGGGTCGACCGCCTCTCTCGGGGCGAGAGCGCCGCCGGTGCGGTCGCGCGCACCGATCCGGGCGAGGACGGCCGGTCCGCTGGCGGGCTGCCAGTAGTGGAGGACCTGGTCGCTGCCGACCAGCGGATACCGCCACGCCACCGCCCGGTCCCCCGGCCGCAGGACGGGCGCACCGTCGACCTCAACGCGCTCCGGGACCGGCGCGGGCTCCGTCCACGCGTAGCCGGAGAGGATGCGTGCCGCCGCTGCGGCGACCGGTGCCCGGGCGGGCTCCAGCGCGGCGAGCTGCTCGGCGAGGTCCTGGTCCACCCGGTAGGGCTGCAGCGGGAACCGGTCGCGCACGTCGACATCGTCGAAGAGCTCGAGCCACGCGCGGACGATCGCGACCTGCACCTCCTCCCCCACGCCCGCCGGCGCCGCGTCGGCGACCGCGGTCGGCCGGCGGGTCTCGTCGGGCCCCTGGCGCCAGCGGTTCGACAGCCGCGCGCGCTTCTCCGCGCTCGAGCTGTCGTCGCTGTTGGCGCGGACCAGCGGGTGCGCGTCGGGGTCGACGCCGACCAGCGCGGGCGGCCAGTAGATCCGGGCGGCGCCCCCGAAGACCATCAGGCCGTCGGGGAGGGCGCGCGCGAGCTCGCGCGTGAGTCGTCCCTTCGGGGACTGCTCGATCGCGACGACGTCACCGTCGCGACCGACGAGCCGCTGCACCGCCGACGGCGCGAAGTACGGGTCCCGACCGCCGGGCCGGACCGTCAGGACGACGATCGGCCGCTCGCGGTCGACCGCGACGATCCAGCGGGCGAGCTCCCGGACGGCGTCGGCGTCGTCGACCCACGAGGGCTGGCCGGTGGGCCCGATGCAGGACGGAGGGCGTTCCAAGGTCACCACGGTAGCCGCCTGGCGGCGTCGGTGGGAGCCCGGAACGACGAACGCCCCCGGCGTGACGTCGGGGGCGTTCGTGCGAGGGCGGCCCGGGGAACCCTCCCCCGGGCCGCCGTCCTACTTCTTGACCTTGATCGCCGGCCCGGAGACCGAGACCTTCGCGTAGGTCGCGTCACCCGGGAACGTGATCGTGACCTTCCAGGTGCCCTTGGCGAGCTTCGGCACCTTGACGGTGACGACGCGTACGCACGCGCGCGCGAGCCCAGGCAGCCGGCCCCGCCGACGCTCAGTCGCCGGGCGGAGCGCAGAGCCGCGGATCGAGCTCGACCAGCGCCAGGACCTCCGCGACCGGGCGGCCGGTGCGGCCGGCGATCCAGCAGGCCAGGGGTGCGGCCTGCCGCTCGGAGCGGTGCGCGGCGTGCCGGGCGAGGTCCAGCAGCGCCGTGACCTCGGCGGCGGACGGCGGCGGGCTCCCGACCTCCTCCGCGAAGGTCGCCAGCCAGCCCCGGATCGTGCTCGTGTCGTCGCTCACACCGGCACCCTAGCCGCCTCCGGGACCCGCATCGGGACCTCGCCGGCGGGGACGGCCCGGACGGCCCTCCGCCCCGTCCACGAGCGGGAAAACGTCAACTCGGGTCCGGATTCACCGGACGATCCACCCCGACGATGGGAGGAGATCCCCGGATGTGGGTACACCGTTCGGGCCCGCGACGGCTAGGGTCCGCGGAATGACGTCGCTCATCACGCGCGAAGAGGCCCTGCAGCTCGGCCGTCTGAGGAGCCAGGAGGACATCCTGGCGCTGGTCGAGCGAGCTTGGGAGGCCCGCCAGGACCACTTCGGCGACTCGACCGACATGTGCTCCCTCGTCAACGCGAAGTCCGGCGGCTGCGCCGAGGACTGCGGGTTCTGCGCCCAGTCGACGTACGCGGAGGCCGAGACGCCGATGCACGCGATGATGGAGCCCGAGCAGATGCTCGAGCACGCGAAGGCCGCCGAGGCCGGCGGGGCCCACCGCTTCTGCATGGTCACGCAGGGCCAGGGCCTCTCACCGAAGGACTTCCAGAAGCTGCTGGAGGGCGCGCGCCTCGTCACCGAGCACACGAACCTCAAGCGCTGCGCGTCGATCGGCCACATCAACGCCAAGCGCGCCAAGCAGCTCAAGGAGGCGGGGATCAACCGCGTCCACCACAACGTCGAGACCGCCAAGTCGTACTACCCCGAGGTCTCGACCCTCGTCCGCTACGAGGGCCGCGTCCGCACCATCGAGGCGGTCCGCGAGGCCGGCCTCGAGACCTGCGTCGGCGGCATCCTGAACCTCGGCGAGTCCGAGGAGCAGCGCGTCGAGATGGCGTTCGACCTCGCCGCGATCGACCCGACGTCGGTGCCGATCAACCTCCTGAACCCGCGCCCGGGCACGAAGTTCGGCGACCGCGAGCACATGGATCCGTGGGACGCGATCAAGTGGGTCGCGATCTTCCGCCTGATCCTCCCGAAGGCGCTCCTGCGTCTCTGCGGCGGCCGCTCGGAGAACCTCCGCGAGTGGCAGCACCTCGCCGTCAAGGCCGGGCTCAACGGCGTGATGATGGGCAACTTCCTCACGACGCTGAACACCGACCCGCCGAAGGACCGCAAGATGTTCGGCGACCTCGGCCTGAACATCGCGCGCCAGGACGACAACGGCGCCAACCCGCGCCCGGACAACCGCGACGGCTTCCTCGCCGGCGAGACCCCGGACGTCATCGAGTCGTACCTCGACACGCCCGAGGACGCCGCCGAGGCCGGCATCACGATCCGCAAGTGGGACCCGTCGACGCAGCTCCGCTACGCGGCGAAGAAGAAGATCATCCCGCCCCGTCCCGACGGCGCCCCGAACCGCTGGCCCGAGGGCGAGCTGCCGCGGACCCCGTCGGCCCCCGGCCTCGCGGTCTGACGCCCGCCCGCGGCCCGCGCCGCGCCGACCCACGGGGCGGCCGGCGCCGCCCGGTGGGACGATCCGTCCGATGAACGCCGACGACGAGGTCGCACGCGCCGGGCTCGCCGGTGATCGCCCGGCCGCGACCGCACCGGTCGCGCGTCCGGGCGACGGCGACCCGGTGCTGCGCGCGCGCCTGGACGCGCTGCGGGACGACGGCCTGCTGCGGACCCTCCGGACCGTCGAGGGGGCCGTCGGACCGCGCATCCGCGTCGACGGCCGCGAGCTGCTGCACCTCTGCGGCAACGACTACCTCGGCCTGGCCGGGCACCCGGCGGTGCGCGAGGGCGCGGCCGCAGCGGCGCTCGCGTACGGCGGGGGCGCCGGGTCGTCCCGCCTGGTCGCGGGCACGCTGACGATCCACCGCGAGCTCGAGGCGCGTCTGGCGGACCTGAAGGGCACCGGCTCCGCGCTGCTCTTCGGCGCCGGGTTCCTCGCGAACCTCGGCGTCGTCACCGCGCTGGCGGACAAGGGCGGCGTCGTGCTCTCCGACGCGCTGAACCACGCGTCGATCGTCGACGGCGTGCGGCTGTCGGGCGCCGAGCGCGTCGTCTATCGCCATGCGGACCCCGAGCACGTCGACCACGAGCTGCGCGCCCGCCCGGGCCGTCCGGCGCTCGTCGTCACCGACGGCGTCTTCTCGATGGACGGCGACGTCGCGCCGCTGCGCGAGCTCGTCGCCGTCTGCCGCCGCCACGGCGCCCGGCTGGTCGTCGACGAGGCGCACGCCACCGGCTGCCTCGGACCGCGCGGCGCGGGATCCGTCGCGGCGGCGGGGCTGGAGGGCGAGGTCGACGCGGTCGTCGGCACGCTCGGCAAGGCGCTCGGATCGTCCGGCGCGTACGTCGCCGCGCACCCCGACGTCGTCGCGTGGCTCGTCAACCGGGCGCGCACCGTGATCTTCTCGACGGCCCCGGCCCCCGCCACCGCCGGGGCGGCGCTCGCGGCGCTGGACGTCCTGGCCGCCGAGCCCGAGCGAACCGCCCGCCTGCGCGACCGCGCCGTCCTCGCGCGCGAGACGCTCGCCGGCGCGGGCGTCGATCTGTCCGTCCCCGGGATCGACCCGGCGGCCGTCGACCCGGGCTCGCCGATCGTCCCGGTGGTCGTCGGCGAGGCCGCGGCCACGATGGCCGCCACCGCCGAGCTGCTGGACGACGGGATCCTGCTGCAGGGCATCCGCCCGCCCACCGTCGCCGCCGGCACCTGCCGCCTGCGCCTGACCGTGTGCGCGGACCACGACCCCGACGAGCTGCGGGCCGCGTGCCTCCGCGTCGCTGCGGCGGTCCGCCGAGCGGTGGCAGCGTGAGCGGCCGGACGACCTCCGGCCTCTCGGCGGTCGACGTGGCGGAGCCGGCGGAGCACCCGGCGTCCGCCGTCGTCGCTGGCCGGAGCCCCCTCCGCGGCATCTTCGTCACGGCGACGGACACCGAGGTCGGCAAGACCGTGCTGGCCGCCGCCATCTGCGCCCGGCTGCGCGCGGACGGCGTCCGGGTGGCCGCGCACAAGCCGGCGGTCACGGGCCTGGACGAGCCCGCGCCCCCGTACGGCCGCGACCACGAGCTGCTCGCCGCGTGCACCGGCCAGTCCGCCGAGGACGTGTGCCCGCGGCGCTTCGGGCCGGCGGTCTCGCCGCACCTCGCGGCCGAGGGCGCCGGGGAGACGCTGGTCCCGGCCGACCTGATCGCGGCCGCGCGGGCCGCCGGGGCACCGCCGGCCGACGGGACCGACGCGCCGACCCTCGTCGTCGAGGGCATCGGCGGGCTGCTGGTGCCGTTCGACCGGGAGGGCTTCGACCTACGCGCGCTGGCCGTCGCACTCGGGCTGCCCGTCGTGATCGCGGCGCGGCCGGGCCTCGGGACGATCAACCACGTCCGGCTGACCGCCGAGGTCGCGCGCGCGGCCGGCCTCGTCGTCCGCGGCGTCGTCCTCACCCCGTGGCCGTCGGGCGACGCGCTCGCGGACGACAACCGCCGCACGATCGCCGAGCTGACCGGGCTCCCGGTCGACGTCCTGCCCCGCTGCACGCTGACCCCCGGCGGTCTCGCCGAGGCGGCGGCGGCGTTGCCCGTCGGTCGCTGGGTCGCCTGAGTCGGGCGGCCCCGGGCGATGTCCGACCACGACGCGCCGTGCCGTCGTGTCCCGGAATCGCCCGCGGTCAGACCACGCCGAGCCCGGCGAGGAACGCCTCGAGCCCCGGGACGTCCCCCTGGTACAGGTGCGCGTGCAGGCCGGCGTCGCGCGCGCCGTCGACGTTCGCCGGTGAGTCGTCCACGAACGCGATCAGGCCCGGCTCGACGCCGACGTCCGCCGCGAACGCCTCGTAGGCGGCGAGCTCGGGCTTGCGCACGCGGTAGCGGAAGCAGAAGCAGTGGCGGTCGAACCGCCGCCAGACCGCGTCGAGCTCGTGGTGCTCCAGCGCGTCGAGCAGCAGCGGCCCGTTGTTCGTCAGCAGCGCCGTGGGGAGCCCTCGCGCCCGCGCCCGGTCCGTCAGCGCGAGGACGCCGGGGTCGGGCAGCAGCCCGGCCGCCCACCACGCCCGCAGCTCGTCGACGGACGCGTCGACGCCGAGCAGCCGCCGCACCGTCGCCCGCGCGTCCTCCAGCGTGTGCAGGCCGGCGTCGCACTCGGTGTCGAACCCCGACGCCCAGATCCGCTCGTGGACCTCGTCGGCGGTCAGCCCGCTCGCGGCGGCCATCCGCTCGAGCCGCCGGTCGGTGGTCGCCCGCCCGGCGACGCCGACGAGGTCGAGCGCGAGCAGCGCGACCGTCGCCGGGCCCGGCGACGAGGTCCCGGGGCCGGGGATCGGAGCCATCGTCCGAGCGTAGCGGCGGCCCGGCCCGGCCCGACCTCGACGCACGGCCGAGGTCGGTCGTCGATTCCTGGATTCCTGGTCGGGGCGGGCGGCGCGCCGGAGAAGGGGCCTACCCCGTTGCGGCGCCCACGGTCCCGCCGCGGCCTCAGCCCGCCGTCGCTGCCGCCACCACCGCCGCCGCGATCGCCGCGACGTCGGCGTCGTCGCAGGCGTAGGGCGGCATCGCGTAGACGAGGTCGCGGAAGGGGCGCAGCCAGACGCCGTGGTCCAGCGCGACCGCGGTGACCGCCGCGACGTCCACGGGGTGGTCCAGCTGGACGACGCCGATCGCCCCGAGGACGCGGACGTCCGCCACGCCGGGCAGCTCGCTCGCCGGTGCGAGGCCGGCGCGCAGGCCCCGCTCGACCCGGTCGACGTCCTCCTGCCAACCGCGGGCGGCCAGGAGGTCGAGGCTCGCGCACGCGATCGACGCGGCCAGCGGGTTGCCCATGAAGGTCGGGCCGTGCATCAGGACACCGGCCTCGCCGCGGCCGATCTCCTCGGCGACCGCGTCGGTGCAGAGGACCGCGGCCATCGTCAGGTAGCCGCCCGTGAGCGCCTTGCCGACCGCCATCACGTCCGGGACGATCCCGGCTCGCTCGCACGCGAACATCGTCCCCGCGCGCCCGAACCCGGTCGCGATCTCGTCGAGGACGAGCAGCAGGTCGTGCTCGTCGCAGATCTCCCGCAGCACCCGCAGGTAGCCGGGGTGGTGGAAGCGCATCCCGCCCGCGCCTTGGACGACGGGCTCGACGACGATCCCGGCGAGCTCGTGGGCGTGGGCCGCGGCGGTCTCCCGCAGGTGCGCGACGTAGGCCTCGTCGAGCGGCTCCTCCCCCGAGCACGACAGGTCCTGATCGGCCGGCACCGCGCCGGGGCCGCCGCCCGATCCCGCCGATGCTCCGGTGGCCCGGCCGTCCGCCCCGGTGGCCCGTGACCGGAGCGACGGCCCGCCCCACGCCGGCGGCGCGTCGCAGAAGACGTGCTGCGGCAGGACGTCGGAGAAGATGTGGTGCATCCCGCCCTCGGGATCGCAGACGGCCATCGCCCCGAACGTGTCACCGTGGTACCCGCCGCGCCAGGTCATCAGCCGGTGCCGTCCGGGCCGCCCCGCGGAGCGCTCGCGCTGCAGCACCGTCTTGATCGCGACCTCCATCGCCACCGACCCGGAATCGGCGAGGAAGACGCGGCGCAGCGGCCCGGGGGTCAGGTCGACGAGCCGGGCGGCGAGGCGCACCGCGGGCTCGTGGGTCAGCCCGCCGAACATCACGTGGCTCTTGCGGCCCAGCTGGTCGAGTGCCGCGCGGTCGAGCTCGGGGACCCGGTAGCCGTGGATCGCCGCCCACCACGAGGACATCCCGTCGACGACCTCGCGCCCGTCGGCGAGCGTCAGTCGCACACCCTCCGCCCCGGTCACGACCGGCAGCTCCGGCGCGTCGACCGGCGAGCTGTACGGGTGCCACACGTGCTCGCGGTCCAGCCGGACGACGACGGCGGCGTCGAGCGGCTCGGATCCGAGGGCGGCGGCGAGGTCGGCGGAGCGTTCGGGAGCCACGCCCCCATCTTCGTCGCCCGCGTCGCGATGTGCGTGGCCGACGTGGCCCGCCGTGGGCCGGCCGAGACGGCCGCGGACCGCGTCCCGGGAACCGGCCGAAGGTCGTGCGCACACACGACGTTCCGCCGATGCACCGGCGGCGGTCGGCGACGACGCTGCGGCGATGCGCATCCTCATGGCACTCGCCCTGATCCTCACGTTCGCCGTCGGGGTGTCCGGCACGGTCTCCCGAGCGGATCCCGCCGTCGCCGCAACCACGAAGAAGGCGACCCCGAACAAGAAGTGCCGCAAGACGCCGGCCGGCGTGCGCAAGGGCACCGTCGGCAAGGGCAAGGCGTCGGCCCGTACGACGACGGCGAGGGGAGCCGGGCCGCAGGCCAAGGCCGCGACCAAGAGGAAGAAGAAGAACTGCGGCGCGTCGTCGTCGAAGGCGCTGATGAACCTGCTCTTCGACGGCCGCCGCCCGTACCGCGTCGCCGACTTCGGGATCCTGGGCGACACGACCGCGAGCTACCGCGATCCGGCGGGCGGGGCCCTGTTCGAGATGACGGGCCACTCGCGCTACGAGTTCCAGCCCCGCCGGCTGCAGCGCGTGCCGTTCGACGCCGTCGGCTCCGGAGCGGCCGATCCCCAGTTCATGGCCATCCTGCGCCCCGTCCGCGTCCAGGCCACGTCGACGGCGCGATTCTCCCGCGGAGGCGTCTCCTGGAACTGCTCGGCCCACATCCCGCTCTCCGCCCAGCCGGACTCGATCGTGGTCACCGCGACCTCGTACGAGCCGGGCAAGGTCACGTTCGAGCTCGCACTCGCGACCGCGATCTGGAACTGCCCGGAGGACGCCAACGCGGAGATCGTGCACTTCAGCCTCAGCACCGCGGGTTCGGACCCGATGGTGACGACGCCGGGGCGCACGCTCGAGATGGATCAGGTCGACCTGCCCGAGAAGGTCAACGTGGAGTTCGACGTGACGGCCCGCTGGAACGAGCCGGGCGGCCCGAAGCTGAAGCAGACGTGGCAGGGCTTCCTCGAGTTGGAGCGCGTGGGACGCCCGATCTCCTGACGGGCGGGGCGAACGAGGGGCCGCCGCGGGGTCCTCGGTTCGATGGACACCCCCGAACCGGAGACCTACGATGTCCTCGATGCCCGCCGCCGTCCCTCAGCGGATGACCGCCCGAGAGTTCCTGGAGCTCCCCGAGCGCACGACCGCCCGACGACTGCAGCTGCTGGACGGTGAGGTCGTCGTGGACGATCCGACGCCTCGCCACCAGCTCGCGGTCACGAACGTCCTGATGGCGCTCCGGACGTGGTCGTCAGCCGAGACCGGCCGAGGCTTCGTGACCCTGAACATCGACACGCGGATCGACGACCACACCGTCGTATCGCCCGACCTGCAGTGGTACGCAGCGGACCGGGACCTGCCGTCCCTCGATCGGCGGCCCTGGCCGCTGGGCGATCTGGTGGTCGAGGTCCGCTCGCCGTCGACCTGGCACGTCGACGTCGGCCGCAAGCGCGGGTTGTACGAGCGTCACGGCGTGCGCGAGCTGTGGCTCGTCGACCCACCGGCCGGGGCCGTCCTGGTCTTCCGACGCTCGGCGGGCTCGGAGACCTTCGACGCGACGACCGAGATCGGCGGCGACGCCGAGCTCACCAGCCCGCTGCTGCCGGCCTTCGCCGTGACCGCCGCGCGCCTGTTCGCGGCCTGACGAGGGGCCCGGCCGCGCGTGGCGTCCGGGCCCCGGTCGATCGTCGGTGCCGGGCCTCCCGGCCCGGCAGGCCGCTCAGGCCGCGACCGCGACCCCGGCGACCTCGAGCGTGATCTCGCCGTCGGCCGCGCCCACCTGGACGGTGTCGCCGTCCTTGATCTCGCCCTTCAGGATCGCGAGCGCCAGGCGGTCGGTCAGGTGCTTCTGGATCGTCCGCTTCAGCGGCCGCGCGCCGTACGTCGGGTCGTAGCCGAGGTTGCCGAGCAGCACTGCCGCGTCCTCGGTCAGCTCCACCGTCACGCCGCGCTCCGTGGCCCGCTTGATCACCCGCTGCGTCTGCAGCTCCACGATCGGCGCCAGGTGCGTCCGATCCAGCGCGTGGAACTCGATGATGTCGTCGAGCCGGTTGATGAACTCCGGGCGGAAGTGCTGCTCCGCGCCGGCCCGACCACCCGGGATGTTCGACGTCAGGATCAGCACCGTGTTCGTGAAGTCCACGGTCCGACCGTGGCCGTCGGTCAGGCGCCCGTCGTCGAGCAGCTGGAGCAGGATGTTGAAGACGTCCGGGTGGGCCTTCTCGACCTCGTCCAGCAGCACCACCGAGTAGGGCTTGCGGCGCACGGCCTCGGTCAGCTGTCCGCCCTCGTCGTAGCCGACGTAGCCCGGGGGCGCGCCGACCAGGCGCGACACCGCGTGCTTCTCCATGTACTCCGACATGTCGATGCGGATCATCGCGTCGGCCGAGTCGAACATGAACTCCGCCAGCGCGCGGGCGAGCTCGGTCTTGCCGACGCCCGTCGGGCCGAGGAACAGGAACGAGCCGATGGGGCGGTCCGGGTCGCCGAGGCCGGCGCGGCTGCGCCGGATCGCCGCGGACACCGCGTCGATCGCCTCGTCCTGCCCGATCACGCGATCGTGCAGGCGGTCCTCCATGTGGACGAGCTTGTCGATCTCCCCCTCCAGCAGGCGCGCGACGGGGATCCCGGTCCAGTTGCCGACGACCTCGGCGATGTGCTCGGCCGTGACGCGGCTCTCGAGGAAGCGGAACCCGCCGGCGTCGACCTCCGCGGCCTTCGCCTCCAGCTCCTGGATCTTCCGCTCCAGCGCCGGGATCTCGCCGTAGGTCAGCTCTCCGGCGCGCTGCAGGTCACCCGACCGCTGGGCGCGCTCGGCCTCCATCCGCAGCCCGTCGAGCTGCTCCTTCGCCTGGCCGACCTCGTCGACCGAGGACTTCTCGCGCTGCCACTCGGCGGTCATCGCCGCGGAGCGCTCGCGTTCGTCGGCGAGCTCGCGGTCCAGGGCCTCCAGTCGCGCCTTCGATGCCTCGTCCTCCTCCTTGACCAGCGACAGCCGCTCGATCTCGAGCTGCACGACGTGCCGGTCGATCTCGTCGATCTCGGTCGGCTTGGAGTCGATCTCGATCTTCAGCCTCGACGCGGCCTCGTCGATCAGGTCGATCGCCTTGTCCGGCAGCTGCCGGTCGGCGATGTGGCGGTGCGACAGGGTGGCCGCCGCGATCAGCGCGGCGTCCTGGATGTCGACGTTGTGGTGGCTCTCGTACTTCTCCTTCAGGCCGCGGAGGATCGCGATCGTGTCCTCCACCGACGGCTCGTCGACGAGCACGGGCTGGAAGCGCCGCTCGAGCGCGGCGTCCTTCTCGATGTACTTGCGGTATTCGTCGAGCGTCGTGGCGCCGACCGCGCGCAGCTCGCCGCGGGCCAGCATCGGCTTGAGCAGGTTGGCCGCGTCGACCGCGCCCTCGCTCGCGCCGGCGCCCACGATCGTGTGGAGCTCGTCGAGGAAGAGCACGATCTGGCCCTTCGCATCGGAGACCTCCTTCAGCACGGCCTTCAGGCGGTCCTCGAACTCGCCGCGGTACTTCGCGCCGGCGATCATCGAGCCCATGTCGAGCGAGATGACCCGGCGGTCGCGCAGCGACTCGGGCACGTCGCCGTCGACGATGCGCTGGGCGAGGCCCTCGGCGATCGCCGTCTTGCCGACGCCCGGCTCGCCGATCAGGACCGGGTTGTTCTTGCGCCGTCGGGACAGGACCTGGACGACGCGGCGGATCTCCTCGTCGCGGCCGATGACCGGGTCGAGCTTGCCCTCGCGGGCGGCTTCGGTGAGGTCCTGGCCGTACTTCTCCAGCGCTTCGAACTTGTCCTCGGGGCTCTGGTCGGTGACCTGGTGGCCGCCGCGGACCTCGGTGACGGCCTGCAGCAGCGCGGGGCCACCGGCGCCGACGGCACGCAGCGCGTCCCCGGCCTTGGACTGGTGGCCGGCGAGGGCGAGCAGCAGGTGCTCGGTCGACAGGTACTCGTCGCCGAGCGTGCGCATCTGCTCGTCGGCGGCGCGCAGGACGGCGATCAGCTCGCTGGACGGGCCGGCCGCCTGGCCGCCGCTGGTGACCGTGGGCAGACCGTCGAGCGCGGCCTGGACCGGGCGGCGGACCTCCTCGACGGGCACGCCGAGCTTGCGCAGGACGGAGCCGACGACGCCGCCCTCCTGGTCCAGCAGGGCGAGCAGCAGGTGCTCGGGACCGTACTGGGGGTTCTTCGCGCGCTCCGCCACCCGACCGGCCTCGGCGATGGCTTCCTGCGTCTTGATGGTGAAGCGATCAGGCTGCATGGGGATCCTTTCGGGGGCTGCGGGCGGACGGCGGGCCGTCGCCCCGTCGCCATGGACGCCCGGGTCCCCACCCGGGCCCCCGCTCGGCGACGAACGGTAGGAGGTAGGAGCAACATCTCAGTCGCTCCCACTGAGATTTTGGGCTTTGCCTTGTGGAAAGTCAAGCGGGAGAGACCGCAACGGACGTGCGGTCGACCCACGGGCGCGCCGCCGACGGCCGCCACGCTGAGCCGCTTCGTCCGACCGGGTGCCCGCCCGTGGGACGCGCGCCTCGCGCCGGCGGATGGCGAGGCGGTCCGCCCAAGAACCACGACGCCCCCGGCGCAGGCCGGGGGCGTGGGTACTGTCGCCCAGGAGGCGCAGGACATATCGCGACGTCCTCCACCAAGCAGACGAGCGGGCCGACTTCGCTTTTCTACTGCGCAGTCTCGGCCCGAACGCGGCTCGCTTGAACGGCGCTTAGCGCGCGTCGACGACCGTCGTTTTCCCGAAGCGATCGTGCAACGTCTTCCGCCCGGGGTTGAAGAACGACCACACGGCGTCGACGACTCCGTAGATACCCAGTGTAAGACCGCTGGGCAGCGAACGGAACAGGAACTCCCGCCCGAACCCGTCGGCGACGGTCATCGGCTGCCCATCGTCCCGTACGACTCGAAGTCCCATCACCTGCTTCCCGATCGTCATCCCGTTCCGATCTCCTCCCCGCGCCATCGTGAGGGGCGCGTAGACGCGGGACGCGACGACGATCAGTGCGGCGATGATCACGAGCGCCGGACCGTCACCCAGAAGGACCGCAAACACTGCGAACGGCACGGCGAACAGCAAACCGTCAGCGACCTGCGCCAAGAGACGGACCCACCTCGTCGCAAGGACGAAGCCCCCTCGGGTTCGCTCCGGTGCCAGTACTGAAATGTCAGATCCGACCGACGCCCCGGCGACCTCGAACTTCTTGA
This sequence comes from Patulibacter sp. NPDC049589, assembly GCF_040675535.1. Classification (NCBI taxonomy): domain Bacteria; kingdom Bacillati; phylum Actinomycetota; class Thermoleophilia; order Solirubrobacterales; family Patulibacteraceae; genus Patulibacter; species Patulibacter sp. NPDC049589. The sequence goes on from NZ_JBFAPC010000060.1 coordinate 21,295, forward strand.
ACGGGACGTACAGCCAAGCGGCGGGCCCAAGGACGAGCAGCACCAGGCCGCTCGCCAGCCCGTAGCGTTCTGGGAACCCCTTGTATGTCGCCAGCCAGCCCGCCAGCGCGGCGCTGCCCAGCCAGACGAAGAGGATGTAGAGGGACTTCGCTCCGAGGAGCGCGAGGACGACGGTCATATGCCGAGGTACGCCTTCTGGACTTCGGGGTTGGTGCGCAGGCCCTCGGAGTCGTCGGCCAGGGCGACCGACCCCGTCTCGAGGACGTAGCCACGCCCGGCGACGGACAGCGCGTGGGTCGCCGACTGCTCGACCAGCAGGATCGTGGTGCCGGCCGCGTTGATCTCGCGGATCGTGTCGTAGATCCGGTCGACGAACAGCGGCGCGAGGCCCATCGACGGCTCGTCGAGGAGCAGCAGCCGCGGACGGGCCATCATCGCCCGGCCGATCGCGAGCATCTGCTGCTCGCCGCCGGACATCGTCCCCGCCTTCTGCTTCTCCCGCTCCTTCAGGCGCGGGAAGAGGTCGAAGATCCGCGCGATGTCGGAGGTGATCCCGGCCTTGTCCTTGCGCAGGAACGCGCCGAGGTCGAGGTTCTCGCGGACGGTCATCCGCGGGAAGCAGCGCCGGCCCTCGGGGACCATGCTGATCCCCGACGAGACGATGTCCGAGGGCTGGGTCTTCGTGATGTCCTTGCCCTCGAACCGGACGGTGCCCTTGCGGGCCGGCGTGAGCGCCGTGATCGAGCGCAGCGTCGTCGACTTGCCGGCGCCGTTGCCGCCGATCAGGGTGACGATCTCGCCCTCCTCGACGGTCAACGAGATCCCCCGCAGCGCCGAGATGTTGCCGTAGTAGGTGTGGATGTCCTCCACCTCGAGCATCGCCATCTCAGCCCTGCTTCCCGAGGTAGGCCTCGACGACCCGGGGGTCGGCGCGGACCTTCACGGGGTCGCCCTCCGCGATCTTCTCGCCGTGGTCGAAGACCGTGATCCGGTCGCTGATGTTCATGACGACCTTCATGTCGTGCTCGATGAGGAGGATCGCCAGGCCGCGCTCGTCGCGCAGCCGCCGGATCAGGTCGCCCAGAGCGTCGGACTCGCTCGGGTTCATCCCGGCCGCCGGCTCGTCGAGCAGCAGCAAGGTCGGATCCGAGGCCAGCGCGCGGGCGATCTCGACCCGGCGCTGGTCGCCGTAGCTGAGGTTCGTCGCCAGGCCGTCGACGGCACGCGGCGCGATCCCGACCTCCTCGAGCAGCGCCCGGGCCTTCTCGCGGCCCTCGCGCTCCTCGCGCCGGACCTTCGGCGTGCGGAAGATCGACCCGACCACGCCGCCCTTCATGCCGGCGTGCGCGCCGACGAGCACGTTCTCGACGGCGGTCATCGTGCCGAAGAGCCGGATGTTCTGGAACGTCCGGGAGACGCCCATCGACGAGATGACGTCCGGCCGCGCGTGGCTGACGTCCACGCCGCGGAAGGCGATCGACCCCGTCGACGGCTTGTAGAGGCCCGTCAGCAGGTTGAAGAACGTCGTCTTCCCCGCGCCGTTGGGCCCGATGATCGCCGCGATCGACCGGCTCGGGACGACGAAGTCGACCTCCGCGATCGCCAGCAGGCCGCCGAAGCGCTTGGACACTCCCTTCGCGACGAGGACGTCCTCACCGGCGGGCAGCGCGAGCGACGGCATGTCGGCGTCGGTCGCGGTGGCCCCGGCGTCCGAAGCCGTCGGAGCGCCGGGCACCGGGACCGCGCCCTCGCCGTGGGGCTCGGGCACGCCCGGTCCCTCGCTGCTCGGCGTGCTCATGCCGGGCCTCCCGGCGTGACGCCGGCGATCGGCGGCCCGTCGGCGCCGCCGTCCAGGCCCTCGGTCAGCTCGATCTCGCGGCGGCGCTCGGGCAGCAGCCCCTGCGGCCGCAGGATCATCACGATCACCAGCAGGAAGCCGAAGACGCCGAAGCCGAGGTCCGAGAACGCGAAGTCCAGGCCGAGCTTGCCCGGGACGTCGTCGAGGACGTCGGGGATGATGTAGTTGTTGATGTAGGTCAGGAGCAGCGCCCCGAGGACTACGCCCCAGACCGATCCGAGCCCGCCCAGGATGATCATGGCGAGGATGAAGATCGAGAACGAGAACGCGAACTGGTCCGCGTTGACGACCTGCAGGAACGGCCCGAGGAACGCGCCGGAGAGCCCGCCCATCGCGCCGCCGACCAAGTAGGCCAGGAGCTTCGTCTTCACGAGCGGGATGCCCATCGCCGCGGCGGCCACCTCGTCCTCGCGCATGGCGATCCACGCGCGGCCGATGCGGGAGTCCCGCAGCCGGAGCACGATGAACAGGCAGACCAGGACGAGCCCGAGGATCACCCAGTAGTAGCCGCGCAACGTCAGGAACGAGTTGAGCGGACTGAGTATGGGCAGGTCGATCTGGTCGATCGGCGTGATGCTCTGCTTGCCGGCCGTCAGCGGGTAGTCGGAGCCGGCGAACGGGAGGTGCAGCGTCGGCCCGTTGATCGCGAAGACGCGGATGATCTCGCCGAACGCGAGCGTGACGATCGCGATGTAGTCGCCGCGCAGGCGCAGCGTCGGCAGGCCGATGATCACCGCGGCGATCGCGCAGAGCACCGCGGCGACGACGAGCACCAGCAGGAAGTTCAGGTGGATGCCCGGCAGCGCCTCGATCGTGCTCGAGACGAAGACGTGGATGTTCGCCGAGCCGTAGAAGCCCGACATCACCCAGCCCGAGGTGTAGGCCCCGATCGCGAAGAACGCGACGTAGCCGAGGTCCAGCAGGCCGGCGAAGCCGACCATGACGTTCAGGCCGAGCGCCATCACGACGAAGGCCAACGCCTGGATCGTCGTGGTCATGAACCCCGACAGCGGGTCGAAGAACAGCGGGAAGACGATCGCGAACAGCAGGACCGCGAACGCGGCGACGTGCGAGACCGTGAGGCCCCGAGGGCCGAGGACGGGCACGGCCAGGGGCCGCTGCATGACGGCGTCGAATCGAGACATCAGCCCGCCTCCCTCGTCTCTTCGCCGAACAACCCGCGCGGGCGGAAGACCATGATCAGGATCAGGTAGGCGAAGACGATCGCCGGGGTCCACTGGGTGCCGATGCGGTTGTCGGAGATCTGCTGGATGCAGCCGATGATCAGGCCGCCGGCGACGGCGCCCTTGAGGTTGCCGATCCCGCCCATGACCGCGGCGGTGAAGGCCAGCAGGCCGGCCTGGAAGCCCTGGAAATACCAGATGTTGGTCTGGTACAGCGCGTAGAGGAGGCCGGCCGCGCCGGCGAGCATGCCGCCGAGCATGAACGTCAGCGAGATCGTGGTGTCGACCTTGATGCCCATGAGGCGCGCGGCCTCCGGGTCCTGCGCCGTGGCCCGCATGGCCTTGCCCATGCGGCTCTGGGTGATGAAGATCGTGACGCCCGCCATCAGGGGCACCGCGACGGCGATCGCGACGATGTCGGCGCGGCTGATCGCGATGCCGAGGATCGTCGTGACGCGCTCCTGGGCGTGGATCAGGTCCGGGACGGACTTCGGCGAGCCGCCGAGCCACAGGAGGCCGACGTTCTGGAGGATGAAGCTGAACCCGACGGCCGTGATCAGCGGCGCGAGCTTCGGCGCGTCCCGCAGCGGCCGGTAGGCCACGCGCTCGATCAGGACGTTCAGGGTGCCGGTGACGAGCATCGCCACGATCAGGCAGACGATCAGGCCGAGGACGACGCCGAGCGTGCCCGTAGCGAGCCCGAGCCCCAGCGTGCCGAAGAGGCCCACGCTGATGAACGAGCCGATCATGAAGACGTCGCCGTGGGCGAAGTTGATGAGCTCGATGATGCCGTAGACCAGCGTGTAGCCGACGGCGATGAGGGCGAGGATCGTCCCGTTGGAGATCCCCTGGAAGAGGTTGGTGCCGAGCCGGGCGAGGTCGCCCTGGTCCCCGGTGAGGTCGGTGACGCCGTAGCCGACGGGCAGCGCCAGGAGCAGGACGATCAGCGCGACCTGGCCGAAGCGCTCGCGGAACGATTCCGAGACGGTCGGCAGGCGCTGGGAGAGCCGTCGGCGGGGGACGGGGGGAGCGTTCGTAGCCATGAAGAGCGGCGTCGAGGGGCGCCCGGCGGGGAGTCGAGGCTCCCCACCGGGCGTCCTGACGAGGCGCCTATCGCGTGGCGGCGGCCTTCAGGGTCTTCTGGAACACGGGGTTGCCGTCCGCACCCACGCCGTAGAGGCCGTAGTCCGTCAGCGTCGTGTCGCCGTTCTTGTCGAAGCTGTACGTGCCCAGCGCCGAGTCGCGGTCCTTCGTCGCCAGCAGGGCCGCGAGGACGTCCGCGCGGCTGACCTTGTCCGGGCCGAGCTTCGCGATGGTGTCGATCACGAGCTTCATCGCCTCGTAGCCGTAGATGGCGTACGGGTCCGGGGCCGCGTCCTTGTAGGCCGCGGTGTAGGCCTTCAGGAAGGCGTCACCACCCGGGTAGCTCTTCAGGTCGAGCGTCGCCACCGTGCAGTGGAACTGCTTGGCCAGGCTCTTCGGGAGACCGCCCTTGGAGGGGTTCGTCAGGCCGGACTCGCACACGCCGTCCGGGCCGTAGAGCTTCACGCCCGGGATCGCCGCGGCGACGTCCTTGTAGATCTGCGCGGCGCCGTTGGCCGTCACGCCGGAGAACACGAAGCAGTCCGCGCCCTCGCCCTTGATCTTCGCCGCGTAGGCGCGGAAGTTCGCCGCGTCGGGCTGGATGCCCGTGGTCGACGTGATCGCGACGCCGGCGTCCTTGGCCTTGATGCCCATGACCTTCGCGAGGCCGGCGCCGTAGGTCTCCTGGTCGTCGGCGACCGCGACCTTCGTGCACTGGTCCGTCTTCAGCGTCGTCAGCAGCGCCGCCGCCTGGATCGTGTCGCGCGGGACGATGCGCATGTAGGTCTTCTTGCCCGTCGGGGCGTACTTCGCCGGCTCGCCGGGCTCGGAGCCGGGCTCGTTCGTCGTCAGGCCGACGGCCGTGTTGGCCGGGGAGATCTGGGCGATGCCGGCGCCGTTGAGGACCGGCATCGAGATCTGCGAGGCACCGGAGTTGAACTCGCCGATGTAGGCGACGACCGACTTGTCGGAGACCGCCTTGCGGGCGTTGGCGCCCGTCTGGGTCGGGTCCCACTTGCCCGCCTGGGCGGTGGAGTCGTCGAGCGAGTCGTACTTGATGGAGACGCCGCCGGCCTTGCCGCCGGCCTGGTTCAGCGCGAGCTTGATGCCGTTGACGAGGGCGGCGAGCTGGTCCTTCGACGCCCCCTGGAGCGGGAGGCTCGAGAGGACCGTCACCGACGAGGCGGACGTGCTGCCGCCCCCGCCGCTGTCGCTGCTCTTGTCGTCTCCGCCGCAGGCGGTGAGTCCCATTGCCGTGGTGGCGATCAGGGCCGTGGAGGCCAGCAGTCGCGTTCTTGGGGTCATCGGTTCCTCGCTTGTTCCGAACGTACCGTGGCGAGCGTAGACGCGACATTGCGTGCCTCTCTCGGACGAGAGGCGAAACGGGCGGTCGGGACGTGGGCCAGATGGCTACGGCGTCCCGGGCCCTGCACACCGGCGCCGACGCGAACGTTTGCAGCGGCCCAGGTCCCCTCGGGGCCGGGCGCCGCGACGCCGACACCCGTCGCCCGTCCGCCGGGGGCTGCGATCCTCCCGGGCCGTGCCCCGCGTCGTGCGCCACCCGTTGCCGCTGGTTCTCGCGTGCCTCGCGGTGATCGCGGTCCTCGGGGTCCTCGTGCGCTCCGACGACGTGGTCACCCGGTGGGACGCGGACGTCGTCGAGCGGATCGCGCTCGATCGCACCCAGGGAACCGTGGATCTGGCCCGCGCGATCACGAACCTCGGGGACGGCCTGGTGCTGGCCGTGATCCTGATCGTCGCGGGGCTCGTGCTCGCCGCCGCCCGGGTCCTGCGCCCGGTCGCCGCCGCGGCGCCGGTCGCCTCGCTGGCCCTCGGCGCCGCCCTCGCCCCGCTGCTGAAGGCCATCGTCGAGCGCCCGCGGCCGCCCGCGGCGCTGCACGAGGTCGTCGAGCGCTCCAGCGGCTTCCCGTCCGGGCACTCGGCGCAGTCCGCGGCGGGGTGGCTGGCGCTGGGGCTCGTGCTGGTCGTCGCCCGGCGGGCCGGCGCCCGCGGCGGGCAGGGCGGGACCGGAGCGGACGGGACCGAAGCCGGGACGGACGGGGCGGACCGGGCCGGGGCGGACGGGACCGGAACCGGGGCGGACGGCGACGGGGCCGGGCTCGCCGGCGACCGGGCCCCCGGTCGCGCTGCTCCGCGCGCGGCACGGCGCGCCCGGTGGCCGTTGGTCGTCGCCGCCGTGATCGTCCTGCTCGTCGGGATCAGCCGCGTCGTCCTCAGCGTCCACTCGCCCTCCGACGTCCTGGCCGGCTGGCTGCTCGGCCTCGCGTGCGCCGTGACCGTCGTGCACCTGCTCCTGCGGGTCGACCCGGGCGAGGACCGCGGGGCTCCTGCCGCCATCCGGTCGTCGTCGGGCGCGCCGGCGGCGGACGCCCCGCGGCCGTCCGGGCCCGGCGGGTCCACCAGGACGGCCTCGTGAGCGACCCCGTCGGGACCGCGGCCGCGGCGGCCGCCGCCTTCGCCGCGACGAACCTCGACGACGTCGTCGCGCTCCTCGGCCTCGTGCCGCTGGGGCTCGGGATCGCCGGGCTGCTGGCGCTGCGCCGCGGGACGGAGGACGGCGAGGGGCCCCCGCCGCCGGTCCGGGGCATCGTCGGCGTCGCGGCCGTGACGATCGCGGGCGGCGCCGACAACGTCGCGGTCTACGTGCCGTTCCTCGCCAACCGCGGTTCCGGGGACCCGGGGGCCGTGCTCATCACCTTCGCCGTCCTGCTCGGCGTCTGGCTCACCGGCGCGCGCTGGCTCGCGGGCCGGCCGCCGGTCGCCCGGACCGTCGGCCGCTGGGGCCACGTCGCCGTCCCGGTGGTCCTGGTCGTCCTCGGTGCCGCGATCCTGGCGGAGGGCCTGGCGTGAGGGTGACCCCGTGGACGACCCCCGGCGGGCGGGGTCCCGGGGCGGACGGCCGGTGCCGCGAGGCCGGCGCTCGAGCCGGGCGGCGCGAGCGTCCGTCTGGTCCCGCCCTGCCGATGGCCCTCGGCGCGCTCGCCCTGGCCCTCGCGGGCTGCGGAGGCGGGGACCCCGGCCCACGCGTCACCCGGCTGACCGCCGGCGGCGTCGACGTTGCGATGCGGCTGCAGCCGTGGGACGGGTCGCGCGGCAGGGTCGTCGCCACGCTCACCCCCGAGCGGGGCTTCCACCTCTACGGCGCGGACCTGCCCGTCGGCGGGCTCGGCGGCGTCGGCCAGCGGACCCGCGTGACGGTGGGCGGGGCGCTCGCCCGGACGGGCCGGCAGCGGGTCGACGCCCGGGTGCGGCTGCTGCGGGTCACCGGCGTCGCGCGGCCGCTGCCCGTGTACCCGGAGGGCCCGATCCGGGTGACCGTCCCGGTCCGCCGCGCCCGCGACGGCCGGGCCACGGTGTCACTCAGTTACGGCGCCTGCAGCCGCGACAGCTGCCAGGTCCCCGTGGTCGGCCGGCGCGTCGCCGTCGACGTCCCCTGACGCGGTCACGGCCTCCGGGGACACCGGCTGGTCGGGCGTCGCCGCCGGGCCGAGCCGCTGCCACAGCCGCTCCAGGAGGCCCTCGAGCTGCGCGGCGTCCATCGACCCCGTCCGCACCCTGGTGCCGTTGGCGGCGAACGTCGGGGTGCTGCCCAGCCCCCGCGCCCGGGCGACCCGGGCGCTCCGGGCGACGAACCCGCGCGTGCCCGCGGACACGACGTCGCGGCGGAAGCGGGCGAGGTCCGGCACGCCCGCCCGGCGTGCGATCCGGACGAGCCCCGGCACGGTCGCCCGGAGCGTGCCGCTCCCGAAGGCGTGGAAGAGCTCCTGGTGCATCGGCCAGAACCGGTCCTGCCGCGCCGCGGCCCGCCCGGCCTCCGCGGCCAGCACGGAGTCCGGCCCGAGGATCGCGAAGTCCCGCCACGTGAACCGCAGCCGGCCCGCGTCGACCCAGTGGGCCAGGACGCCCACCACGTCGTCGTCGAGCATCGCGACGCAGGACGGGCAACGGAAGTCGCCGTACTCGACGAGCTGCAGCGGCGCCCGCGCGGACCCGACGGTGTACGGGCGGAGCGCGGCCGGGGTCGCGGGCGCGGCCGACCGCGGGATCGAGGTGATCCCGCGATCCGCCGGGACGCTGTCGTCGGGCGCGATCGAGACCGAGACGGCGACGTAGATCGCGACGACGAGCGCGCCGACGGTCCCCGCGACGAGCTCGCGCCAGCGCCTCGGGAGGCGACGGCCGGACGTGGGGGCGGGAGCGCCGTCGGGACGGCGCGGATCGCCCGGGCCGGGCGGTGGGGACGGTGGGACGGACACGGACACGGCCTTTCGCGCGCGTCGAAGGGATCGTGCGGGCGGGGCGCCGCGGCACGCTGCTACCCAGTCCTTCGGCAGGTGAGCGCCCGAGCATGAGGGTCGGGGCCGACGCGGGCGGGCGCGCCGGGTCGACGTCGGGCGGGCGGGGTCGACGCGGGCGAGCGGGCTGGGTGAACGCGAGCGCGCGGGCCGATGCGGGGTCAGCCGCGCAGCGACGACCCGCGGGCGACCTCGAGGACGAGCTCCTCGTCGCCGGCCTCGTCCGGGACCGTTCCCAGGCGGGCGCGGAGCCCCGCGGCGATCGCCGTCGCCAGCGCCGCGCGCTCCCCCGGGTCGAGGGTCCGGTGCCGCGCCGCGAAGGCGCGCGCGGTCGAGCGGTCGTGGTCGGTGAGCCCCGCGGTGTCGAGCCGCAGGCCCGCGGCGACGTCCGGCGACGTCGGGGCGGCCGGCGCGCCCCACGGATCGGACGCCGACGATCCCCCGGCCGGCGCGCGCTTCCGGGCCAGGGCGACGGACGGCCGGCGCGGCTCGCGGACCACGAGGGTGCCCGCGACCATGTCGCCGATCCGCTGGTGACGGCGCGTCATCGTCACCAGCACGATGCCGGGCGCGTAGGCCAGCGGGATCTCGACGATCCGCAGGAGGTTGCGCAGGACGCTGGAGCCCGCGTCCACGCGCCGGCCGTCGTCGCGGACCACCCGCAGGCCCAGGAACGCCTTGCCGGGCGTCCGCCCGTCGTTGAGCAGCTCCCAGGCGACGTCGTAGAAGAAGAGCAGCAGGAACGCCCCGATCGAGCCGACCACCACCGCCCAGTCGTCGCCGATCGCGACCGACAGCGCCCCCACGCAGAACGTCCCCACGATCGCGATCACGACCTGCAGCGCGAGGTCGATCGCTCCGCTGGAGATCCGGCTGCCGGGGCCCGCCAGGTCGAGCACGACGTCGACGGCCTCCGGAGTGGAGATCGTGAGACGGTCGTGATACTCCTGCACGGCCGTGACCCTATCCCGCTTCCTCGCCGACCGCACCCCCTCGTGGGACGCGTTGGAGGCCCTCGTCCGGCGGGCCGGCTCGCGCCCGGAGCGCCTCGGTGCGGACGGCGTCCTCCAGCTCGGGACGGCCTACCGGGCGGCCGCCGCCGACCTGGCGCACGCCCGGCGCGCGTACCCGGACGACCCGGTCGTCCAGCGGCTCGAGCTGCTCGTCCGGCGCGCCCGGTCGGTCGTCTACGCCCGCTCCGGCCCCCGCGGATCGGCCCGCGAGTTCTTCTCGCGCGACTACTGGCGACTCGTCCGGGCGCTCGGTCGCTGGATCGGCCTGGCCGCCCTCGCCCTCCTCGGCACCGCGCTGGTCGTCGGCGTCTGGGCCGCGATCGACCCGTCCGTCGCGTCGAGCCTCGTCCCCGGCGACTTCATCGACGGCGCCGCCCCGCCCGTCGGCGACCGCGGCCTGGGTTCCTCGGAGTCCGCCGCCTTCTCCTCCCAGCTGTTCACGAACAACATCCGCGTGACGTTCATGGCCTTCGTCGCGGGGCTGCTCTGCGTCGTCCCGGGCGTCCTGATCGTCGCCTACAACGGGGCGATCCTCGGCGCCGTGATGGGCGTCGCCGCCGCCAACGACAACCTCGGCAACGTCCTGCACCTGATCGTCGCCCACGGCGTCCTCGAGCTCAGCTGCATCGTCGTCGCCGCGGCTGCCGGCATGGCCGTCGGCTGGGTGATCGTCGACCCCGGCGAGCGCACGCGCCGCGTCGCCGTCCGCGACGTCGCCCGCCCCACGATCCTCGTCGTCCTCGGCACCGCCCCGTTCCTCGTCCTCTGCGGCATCGTCGAGGGCTTCGTCTCCCCCGCCGGCTGGTCCGCGCTCGCGGTGACGGCCGTCGGCCTGGGGATCGGCGGCGGCTACTGGACGCTGGTGGCGGTGCGGGGGAGGCGGCCGGTGGTGGCGGCGAGTGCGGACAGCGTCGCCGAGCCGGTCGGTGCGGGCCGCGCGCGGCCGGCTGCTGCGGGCTGAGGCGAGCGGTGGGCGGCCTGAGGCGAGCGGCCCGAGGCGGGCGGCGACCGGCGCGCGGCGCGCCGCGTCCGCCGGGCCCCAGGCCGCCCGCTGCTTCCGCCTAATACGAGGCCATGGCGCCCACAGCCCAGCCGCACCAGGCCGCGCAGCACCGGGGCGCGGAGTCACAACAAGTCGGCGAACGATG
>NZ_JBFAPC010000061.1:0-31684 GCF_040675535.1 Patulibacter sp. NPDC049589
CGGGCGGGCGGGCGGGCGGCGGCCAGGCGGTCGAGCGGCCAGGCGGTCGAGCGGGCGGGCGGCCAGGCGGGCGGCGGGCAGGCGGATCGACGAGCAAGCGCGGACGACGGTCGACCGCCACGTCACCCCGACGGCGCTACGCAGCAGGCGAACGACCTCCGTTCTCCGGGCCCATGTCTGTGGTGAATGGATCCATTCACCACAGACATGGGCCCGGCGGAGGAGGGGTGTCCGGTCGCGAGCCCCGGCCCTGGGCGCCTCCGCATCCGGCGGTCGGACTCGCGGTGGGTCCGCACCACGAGCGAGAGGCGAGCGCCGTACGGAGGCGTGGGGAGCGATGGGCCGGCCGAGGGCGTGGGCCGGCGCGCGAGCGCGACGGACCAGCCGGGGAGCCGGCCCGGCGTCGGGCGGACCGCCTGGCTTCGCCCGCCCGAGAGCGTCCTTCCCCGGAGACGTGCTTCAGACGCACGCTCATGCGCCTCGCGCATACGGCCGAGACGGAGGCGAGTCCCGATCTGCCTCCTCCTCGTCCTCGGGCTCCGCCGCGACCCGCGATCGTGGCGAACGCCCACCGCCGCGGTGACCGCCCGTCGTCGTGGTCGACCGGGCGGTGACGGCCCTCGGCCCGAGCCCACCGGCCGGACGGCCTCAGTGCTGGTGCTCGACCGGGCTCGCGACGTGGCGGACGAAGCCGCGGAGGAAGGCCTCGGCGGCGGGGCCCGTGACGGTGAGGGTCGCGACCTCGCCGTAGGCGCGGAGCAGGGCGGGGGTGCGCAGGCGCGGGGGCGCCGGCGTGGAGGTCGTCGGCGATCCGGAGGATGCCCGGCTCCTGGGCGCTGAGGTCCGCGGCGGTCTGCAGCAGGCCGTGCCAGCCGGTGCCGTTCTCCGCGTCGCCGGTCACGCCGTCGAGCAGATGGCGCGCGACGAGGGTGCCGCAGAGCGCCATCGCCCGGTCGACGATGGGATGGACGTCGGGGGCGGACATGGCGGGTGGTCCTTCGGCCTCAGGCCGTGAACGCGACGGCGACGGCGGGCGTGCGGCGGGCGGTGACCGTCACCGGCTCCAGGGCGGCGGCGCGCTGACCGCGGTGGTTCGCGACGGCGACCAGGCCGAGGAACGCGCCGTTGAGGACGATCCAGGTGGCGAGGAGGGCGAAGACGATGGCCATGGGACGATCATGCGCCCGCCGCCGCCGATCGACTCGGGCTCGTGGCCGGATCAGGTGCGTATCAGCGACGCGGTGTCCGCCCGCCACCGTCGTCCGCATGGCCCGCACGCCCGTCGACGCGCCGCCCGTCGACGACCGCGCCCCGGTCGCACGTGGCGACCGGGGCGCGGGTCCTGCGGTGCGGGCTCACCACTCCTGCAGCGGCGGGTCCGCGTGGAAGATCAGCGCGGGGACCTCGTAGCGGGCCTCCGGCATCGCGTGCAGCGCGTCGATGCCGGGCTTGAAGATCGCGTACATCTCGGCGATCGTCTCGCGCTCGGCGGGCGACGGGTCGAGGCCGGCGGCGGCCAGCATCGCGTCGATGGTCTCGGACTGGGTGGGGCTCATGGGTGTCTCCTTCTGGGGTCCGGGGCCGAGGTTCGGCACCGGGTGGGTCTCGGGTGGTCGGGGGCGGTGCCGATCCCGCGGACGGGTCCGGTGGGCCCGTCCCGGGTCGGCACCGCTCCGCGGGCGGGTCAGGCGGCGACGGAGCTCTCGGTGACGAGCGGCGGGACGCGCAGGTGCCAGTCGGTGGCCTGCTGGAACGCGTCGCCCGCCCGGATCAGCAGCGCCTCCTCGAACGGCCGCGCTGCCAACTGCAGCGACAGCGGCAGGCCGCCGTCCGTGAAGCCCATCGGCACGACCAGTGCGGGGTTGCCGACCGCGTCCCAGTAGGCCGTGTGGATGCCGCCCATGACGTCCGACACCGAGCCCGACAGCAGGGTGTCGTAGGTCGGCGCGCCCGTCGCGGTGGCCGGGGTGGCGATGACGTCGACGTCGGTGAACAGCGCGGCGAGGCCCCGCTGGGCGACCCGGCGGACGCGCTGGGCCTGGACGACGTCCGCGCCCGAGTAGAGAGCGCCGCCCGCGACGGTGGTGCGCGTGAAGGCGAAGTAGTCCTCCCACCGCGACCCGAGGTCGCCCTGGTGGTACGCCAGGGCCTCGCAGACCATCGTCACCCACTGCGCGACGCACGCCTCGTCGTAGTGCGGGATCACGACCTCGGAGACGACCGCGCCCAGCGCCTCGAGGTGGCCGACGGCGAGCTCGAACGCGGCCTCCAGCGCGGGGTCGTCGCCCTCCTTCAGGTGGTGGGCCCGCTCGACGCCGACCCGGACGCCGTCGAGCCGCCCGTCGGCCGTCGCGCAGAAGTCCGGGACCGGACGATCCTGGGTGGAGACGTCGGTCGGGTCCGGGCCCGCGATCGCCTGCAGGAACGCGCCGCAGTCCCGGGCGCTGCGCGCCAGGGGCCCGATGTGGTCCAGCGAGTACCCGAGCGGGACGCAGCCGGACTTCGGCACGCGCCCGTACGTCGGCATCAGGCCCGAGACGCCGCAGTAGACGGCGGGGATGCGGATGCTGCCCGCGGTGTCGGTGCCGACGCCCGCGAGGACCATCCCGGACGCGACCGCGCCGCCGGACCCGGAGCTCGACCCGCCCGGCCACGTCGCCGGATCCCAGGGGTTGCGCGGCAGCGGGAACGGCTTGGACGGATCAGGCATCCCGATCGCGAACTCCATCGTCGAGAGCTTCCCGGTGAGCACCGCGCCGGCCGCCTTCAGCCGGGCGACGACGGGCGCGTCCTTGCCGACACCCCACGCGGGGTCGAGGACCAGGCTCTGCGCGGTCGTCGGCCCCTCGCTCATCGCGAGGATGTCCTTCACGCCGATCGGGATGCCGTGCAACGGGCCGTGGTCGACGCCGGCGGCCAGCTCGGCGTCCGCACGCTCCGCGGCCGCCAGGGCCTGCTCGTCGAAGCGGATGAGGTAGGCGCCGAGGACGTCGTCGTGGGCGTCGGCGCGCGCCGACGCCGCGCGCAGCAGCTCGACGCTCGTGGTCGACCCGTCGCGCAGCTGCGCCGCCGCGTCGGTCAGGGTCAGGGGCTGGTCGGTCATGTGGTCCTCGGCTCTTCGTGGGGGTGGGTGATCGTGTGGCGGTCGTCGCGGTCCTCGCCGTCGGCGCGCGCGCTGCGCCCGGCGGGCCGGTGCCGGCCGGTCCTCACGCGCCGACCGCCGTCTCGGCGACGAGCGGCGGGACGCGGAGGTGCCAGTCGGTGGCCTGCTGGAACGCGTCGCCCGCCCGCACCAGCAGGGCCTCCTCGAACGGCCGCGCCGCCAGCTGCAGCGACAGCGGCAGGCCTCCGTCGGTGAAGCCCATCGGCACCACCAGCGCGGGGTTGCCGACGGCGTCCCAGTACGCGGTGTGCACGCGGTCCAGGGCGGTCAGCGACGAGCCGGCGACGACCTCGTCCATCGTCGGCGCACCCGCGCGGGCGGCGGGCGCGACGATCAGGTCGACGTCCGCGAAGACCGACGCCAGCCCGCGCTGGGCGACGCGCCGGACCCGCTGGGCCTGGACGTAGTCGGCGCCGGAGAACAGCGCGCCGACGGCCGCCATCGTCCGGGTCGTGCGGAAGAAGTCGCCCCACCGCGTCTGCAGGTCGGGCAGGTGGTAGGCGAGCATCTCCGCCTGGCAGGTGACGAGCATCGCGGTCAGCGCCTCCTGGTAGTGCGGTATGACGACCTCGACGACCGTCGCGCCGAGCGCCTCGAGCTGCGCGACCGCCTGCTCGAAGACGCCCAGGAGCGCCGGGTCGTCCTGGTCGCCCAGGTGGTTCGCGCGCTCGACGCCGACGCGGACCCCGTCCAGGCGACCGTCGGCGGTGGCGCAGAAGTCCGGGACGGGCCGGTCGCGGGTGTCCGGGTCCGTCGGGTCGGGGCCGGCGATCGCCTGCAGGAACGCGCCGCAGTCCCGGGCGCTGCGCGCCAGCGGGCCGATGTGGTCCAGGGAGTAGCCGAGCGGCGTGCAGCCGGACTTCGGGACGCGCCCGAACGTCGGCATCAGGCCCGAGACGCCGCAGAAGATCGCGGGGATGCGGATGCTGCCGCCGGTGTCGGTGCCGACGCCCGCGTACATCATCCCGGCGGCCACGCCGGCGCCGCTGCCGGAGCTCGAGCCGCCGGCCCACGTCGCCGGGTCCCACGGGTTGCGCGGCAGCGGGAACGGCTTCTCGGGATCCGGCGCGCCGCACGCGAACTCCATCGTCGAGAGCTTCCCGGTGAGCACCGCGCCGGCGGCGCGCAGGCGGCTCACGACCGGCGCGTCCTTGCCGGCACCCCACGCGGGATCGAGCACCAGGCTCTGTGCGGTCGTCGGGCCCTCGCTCATCGCGAGGATGTCCTTCACGCCGATCGGGACCCCGTGCAACGGACCGCGGTCGAGGCCGGCTGACAGCTCGGCGTCGGCGCGCTCCGCCGACGCGAGCGCCTCGTCGTCGAAGCGCGCGAGGTACACGCCGAGCGCCTGGTCGTGCTCGTCGGCGCGAGCGCTCATGCCGCGCAGCAGCTCGACGCTCGTGATGGTGCCGTCGCGCAGCTGGGCCGCGGCGTCGGTCAGGGTCAGGGGCAGGTCGGTCATCGGGGGTCCTTCCGGTGGGGTGGTCGGATGCGGCGGCCGGGGCCGCCGGGGACGGGCCGGCCACGCGGCCGGCCCGGGGTGGACGTGGGGCTCAGCCGACCCAGACCGAGGTCAGGTCGGCGAACCAGGACTTGGGCTCGACGAAGCCGTGCACGGTCTTCGCGAGCGCCCGGGGGTTCTTGTCGTTGACGACGTAGAGCCAGCCGGCGTCCTTGGTGATCTGCGCGCCGGCCTGGGCGTAGAGCGCCGCGCGGGCGGCGGGGTCGACCGTCGTCTGCGCCTTGGCGATCGCGGCGTCGAAGGCCGGGCTCGAGTAGCCGCCGATGTTGATCGGGCCGTCGCTGGTGAGGAACGTCGACCAGAACGACTCGCTCTGGAACGTCAGCGAGATGTTCATCGCGTCGATCCCCTTCGGCATGCCGCTGCCGAGCTGGGCGAGCATCGCGGCCCACTCGATCGGCTTGAGCTTCACGCGGATCCCGACCGCCGCGAGGTCCTTCTGGAGGGCCTCGTTCATCGGGCCGGGGATCATGTTGCCGCTGCCCGACGTCGGGTACTCCACCGTCAGGTCGACGCCGTTCGGGTGCCCCGCGGCGGCCAGCAGCTGCTTGGCCTTCACGGGGTCGTGGGTGTAGAGGTCGTTCTTCGCGTCGTAGGCCGCGCTCGCCTTCGGGACGATCTGGGCGGCCGGGTCCGCGGTGCCGTGCAGCAGGCTCGTCGCGAGCGCCTCGCGGTCGATCGCGTAGTTGGCGGCCTGGCGGACGCGGACGTCGTCCCACGGCTTCGCCTTCGTGTTGAAGACCCACGGCCAGATGTGGTCGTAGCCGTTCTGGAGGATCTGGAAGCCGCCGGCCTGCAGCCCCTGGAGGTCGTCGGGGTTGGGGTACTCGATCCAGTTGACCGACCCGGAGCGCAGCGCGGCCAGGCGCGCGGCGGGCTCCGGCATCGGCTTGAGCACGAGCTGGTCGAGCTTCGCCTTCGGGCCCCAGTAGGACGCGTTCGGGACGAGCGTCGCCTGCTGGCCCTGGGTCACGGACTTCAGGACGAACGGCCCCGTCCCGACCGGCTTCTTCGCGAAGCCCGCCGCACCCTCCTTCCGCAGCGCGGTCGGGCTGCCCATGAAGAGCGTCGCGACGTCCTCGGGCAGGTGCGCGTCGGGCGCCTTCAGGTCGATCCGGACGCGGTAGGCACCGAGCTTGCGGAACGCCTTCATGACGCCGCCGCCGAGCGTGGCGGACTGGCCGACGATGGCCGCGGACGACGAGGGCGCGTCGGGGTTCGTGTACCGCTGCAGGTTGAAGATCGCCGCGTCGGCGTCCCACGGCGTGCCGTCGGTGAAGGTCACGCCCTGGCGCAGCGTGAAGGTCCAGCTCGTCGCGGTCCCGTTCGCCTTCCAGTCGGTCGCGAGGCTGGGCGCGAGCTTCGGGATCGTGTCGGACTGCGTCAGGTCCCAGCGGGTCAGCCCGTCGTAGAGCTGGTTGCCGATGAAGCGGACGCCCTCGTAGCCCTGGGCGGCGGAGAGGACCGTGTCGAGCGGCGGGATGTTCGACGCGGTCATCCCGACGACGAGCGTGCCGCCGTGGCCGTCGCCGGCGGTCGCCGCCGAGGACCCGGCTGCGGCGGCCGGGGTCGCGCCCTCGGGCGAGACGCCGGAGGACCCGCACCCGGCCAGCAGGGCGGTCGCGGCGACGGCGCCCAGGAGGGTCGGGAGGCGCAGGCGGGACGACGCGGCGGTCGCGGCGCGGAGACGGCGGACCGCCCCGTCCGGTGCGGCGGCGGGGAGCGGTCGACGGCGTGGTGATGCGGTCACGGGGGCCTCTCGGGCGGGGTGGTGGGTCGGGGAGGTCGGGCGGGTCATCGGCCGGCCGCCACGAGGGGGCGGTCGTCGCCGGCGGGCAGCGCGTCGAGGCGGACGCACGCGGCGGTGCGGCCCGGCGCATGGGTGACGAGCGGCGGCCGCTCGCCCGCGCAGGCGTCGAGCGCGACCGGGCAGCGGGTGCGGAAGCAGCAGCCGGACGGCGGGTTGCCGGGGCTCGGCGGCTCGCCGGTCAGCCGCACCCGGTCGGCCATGCGGTCGGGCGTCGCCGAGAGCAGGGCCGACGTGTACGGATGCGCAGGCGTCTCCCACAGCTCGCGGGCGGGACCCTCCTCGACCACGCGGCCGAGATACATGACGACGACGCGATCGGACACGTGCTCGACGACGGCGAGGTCGTGCGAGATGAAGAGGAACGCGACGCCGGTCTCGCGCTGCAGCTCGTCGAGCAGGTTGAGCACCTGCGCCTGGACGCTCTTGTCCAGCGCGGAGACCGCCTCGTCGCAGACCACCAGGCGCGGCTCGGTCGCGATCGCGCGGGCGATCGCGGCGCGCTGCAGCTGGCCGCCGGAGAGCTCGTGCGGGCGCTTGGCCGCGTGGGCGCCGGGCACGCCGACGCGCTCGAGCAGGTCGCGGGCACGGGCCCGCGCCGGGCCGCGGCCGGTCCCGTGGACCTGCAGGTTGAACGCGATCGAGTCGCCGATCGACATCCGCGGGTTGAACGCCGACTGCGGGTGCTGCGGCACGAGCTGCAGCTGGGCCCGCAGCGCGCGCAGCTCCCGGCCGCGCAGCGCGCCGAGGTCGTGGCCGGCGAAGCGCACCGTCCCGGCGTCGGGCCGCAGCAGCCGCAGCAGCAGCTTCGCGGTCGTCGACTTGCCGCAGCCGGACTCGCCGACGATGCCGACGGTCTCGCCCGGCCGGACGGTCAGGCTGACGTCGTCGACGGCGAGGATGCCGCCGTCGAAGCGCTTGCGGAGGTGCTCGGCGTGGAGCAGGGGCTCGGTCATCGGACGGGCTCCTCGCGGGTCGTCGGGGCGGCGGGCGGGACGGGGACGGACGGGGCGGCGGACCCGGGCGACGACGACGCGGGACCCGCCCCAGGGACGACCGCCGTCGCGGTCGACGGCGCGGCCCCCGGCGCCGGGGGCACCCGACCGTCGACCACGTCGCACGCGGCGACGCGGTCCGGCCCGACCGCGCGCAGCGGCGGCCGGTGGTCGCGGCACGCGTCGACGGCGAAGCGGCACCGCGGCGCCAGGGCGCAACGGTCGTCGAGCCCGGTCTCGTCGGGCGACGGCGGGCGGCCGGGGATCGCGCGCAGGCTCCCCCGCTCCGCGTCCGGCGTCGGAACGGCGTCGAGCAGCCCCGCGGTGTAGGGGTGCGCGGGCGCGTCGAGCACCTGCGCGGCGGGCCCCTGCTCGACGAGGCGGCCGGCGTACATCACCGCGACCTCGTCGCCGACGGCGCGGGCGACGCCCACGTCGTGGGTGACGAGCAGCAGCGCGACCCGCAGCTCGGCGCACAGCTCCTGGAAGAGCTCGAGCACCTGCGCCTGGACCGTGACGTCGAGCGCGGTGGTGGGCTCGTCGGCGATCAGGACCTTCGGCCGGCACGCGATCGCCAGCGCGATCGCGATCCGCTGGCGCATGCCGCCCGAGAGCTCGTACGGCCGCGCCCGCACGACCCGGGCGGGGTCGGGGATCCCGACGCGCTCGAGCAGCTCCAGGGCGGCGACCCGGGCGCGCTTGGCGTCCGGCTGCGCGCCGTGGCGCACGAGCACCTCGGCGATCTGCGCGCCGACGCGCCGCAGCGGGTCGAGCGCCCCGGACGGGTCCTGCGGGACGAGCCCGATCGCCGGGCCGCGCAGGCCCTGCATCAGGCGCTCGGGCAGGTCGAGCAGCTCGGTCTCGCCGAAGCGGACGCTGCCGCCGACCGTGGCCGAGGCGCCGTGCAGCCGCATCAGCGCGCGGGCGGTGACCGACTTGCCGCTGCCGGACTCGCCGAGCAGCACGGTGGTGCGGCCGGCGCGGAGCGTGAGGCTGACGCCGCGGACGGCGGTGCGGACGCGGTCGCCGCGCCCGAAGGCGACGGTCAGGTCCTCGACGGCCAGGACGTCGCCGCCGCCGGAGACCCGGAGCACGATGTCCTCGGGCGACAGGCGGGTGCGCTGGACGGTGCTCATGCCGCCACCTCCTCGCGGACGTCGAGCGCCTGTCGCAGCCCGTCGCCGAGCAGGTTGAAGCCGACGGACGCCAGGAAGATCGCGATCGCGGGCACCAGCGACAGCACCGGGCGGTCGTAGATGCTCTGCCGCAGGTCGTTGAGCATCTGCCCCCAGTCCGGGTCGGGAGGCGCGACGCCGAGGCCGAGGAACGACAGGCCCGCCGCATAGACGATCGACAGGCCGACCATCGACGTGCAGTAGACGAGCAGCGCCGGGGCGATGTTCGGCAGCACGTGCCGGACGCTGATCGTGCTCCAGCGCGCGCCGCTGACGCGGGCGGACTCGAGGAAGTCCGCCGAGCGGATCCGCAGGACCTCGCCCTCGGCCACGCGGGCGATCGGGGCGACGAGGACGATCGACAGCGAGACCACCGCGTTGGTCACGCCGGGCCCGAGCGCCGCGCCGATCGCGATCGCCAGGAGGATCGCCGGGAAGGCGTAGAAGACGTCGAGCGTGCGCATGATCGCGCCGCGGACCCAGCGGCCCGAGAGCGCGGCGACGAGCCCGAGGAGCGTGCCGAGGACGCCGGCGATCAGGACGGGCGTGACGCCGGCGACGAGGGTCCGGCGGGCGCCCCACATCAGGCGGCTGAGGACGTCGCGGCCCTGACCGTCGGTGCCGAGCGGGTGCCCGGCGGTGCCGACGTCGAAGAGGCGCGCGGAGATGGAGCCCTCCGTCGGCGACGCCGGGGCGAGGACGGGCGCGAGGATCGCGGCCAGCAGGATCAGGGCGACGATCCCGCCGCCGACCAGGGCGCTGGTCGGCAGGCCGGCGAGGCGGCGCAGGAGCGGACGGCGGGGCGCGGCGGCGGCCGCGACCGGGACGTCGAGGGCGGTGGTCCCCATGTCAGCCACGCACCCGGGGATCGACGGCGGCGTGCGCGGTGTCCACGAGGACGTTCACGAGCACGAGGACGACGGCGGAGACGAGGACGCCGGCCTGGATCAACGCCATGTCGCGGCTGGAGATCGCCCCGTAGACCAGCTGCCCGAGCCCCGGCCAGGTGAAGATCGTCTCCACGAAGAGGACGCCGCCGAGCAGGTAGCCGACCTGCAGCCCCGTGATCGTGAGCAGCGACGGCAGCGCGTTGTGCATCGCGTGGCGGAGGATCGCCCGGGACCCGAGCCCGCGGGCCCGCATGTTCGCGACGAACTCCTGCTGCAGCACCTCGGCGAGGGCCACCGAGAACATCCGCGCGACGATCCCCATCGGCGTCAGCGCCGCGGCGATCGCCGGCAGGGCGAGGTGCGCGAGCAGGTCGCCCGTGCCGCCCTGCCCGGTGTCGTGCATGCCGCCGACCGGGAACGCGCCGGTCTGCACCGCGAGCAGGAGCAGCAGCAGCGCGACGGTGTACTGCGGGATCGAGATCGCCCCGAGCGACGTCGCCGAGATCACGCGCCCGACCACCCCGCGCGGCCGCAGCGCCATCACGACGCCGAGCACCACGCCGCCGACGGTGGCGATCACGAGCGCGGCGGCGAGCAGCAGCAGCGTGTTGCCGAACGCCGTCATCACCAGGCTCCCCGCCGGCTGCTGGAGCGAGATCGAGCTGCCGAGGTCGCCCTGGATCGCGTGCGTCGCCCAGTGCAGGTACTGGACGGGCAGCGGGTCGTCGAGCCCGAGCCGCGACTCGAGCGCCGCGCGGGCGCTCGGCGTCGCCGACGGCCCGAGCAGCGCGCTCACGGGATCGCCGGGGATCAGCTTGATCGTCAGGAAGACGACGACCGAGACCCCGAACAGGATGGGGAGCGCGAGGAGCACCCGTTTGGCGACGAAGGCTGGCATGGCGGAGCAGCCTGCGGGCGCTCGATTTCCGCCGTGGATCCGCCGCGTTACGCCAGGGTTACGCCGCGGCCCCGCGTCGCGATCGCCTGTCCCGACGGGGGATCCGTTCCGGCGCCGGATCGAACCGCCGGATCCGTCCCGTTCCGGGCGGCCGACGCGCCGCGTCCCGCCGCGCGCGGCGTCGGGTTCCGCGCCCGGCCCGCCGACGCCCCGCCGTCAGCCGTCAGCCGTCAGCCGTCAGCCGTCAGCCGTCAGCCGTCAGCCGTCAGCCGTCAGCCGTCGAAGCGGTAGCCGACGGAGCGGATCGTCACGATCCGCGCGGCGAAGTCGGGCCCGAGCTTCGCGCGCAGGCGGCGGACGTGGACGTCGACGGTCCGCGTGCGGCCGAAGTCGTCGTAGCCCCAGACGTGCTCGAGCAGCGCCTCGCGCGAGAAGACGCGCCCGGGGTGGGCGACGAGGAAGCGCAGCAGCTCGTACTCGCGGTGGGTCAGGGCGAGCGGCCGGCCGTCGAGCCGGGCGTCGTAGAGCGCGAGGTCGAGCTCCAGCCCCCCGAGCCGCACGACCTCGTCGGCCGGCGGCGCCCCGTCCAGCCGGCCCCGCGCCAGAGCGATCCGCAGCGCCAGCTCGGCGGGCACGACCGGCCGCACGACGAGCTCGTCGACGACGCCCCGCAGGTCCGCCGCGGGGACCTCGCCGAGCGCCTGGGGCGCGAGAACGAGCAGCACGACCGCCGCCGGCCAGCGCCGGTCGTCGCGCCCGCGCCGCAGCCGCGTCACCGCCGCCGCGGCGGTGCCGGGACCGGCCACGGCGACCACGAGCCCGGGCGGGTCGCCCTCGGTCGTCGCGACGTCGTGGCCCAGGTCGCGCAGCTGCCGGACCACGCGCTCACCGGCGTCCGGGTCGTGGATCAGGACCAGCGCCCGGGGCGCGCGTCCGTCGGTCACGGGTTCATGCGCGGCGAGACGACCCGGGGACGGGGACGCGAGATCAGGACGCGTCGAGGCGCGGGACGCGCGGCGAGCGGGCCAGCGGCCGCGTGCCGCCCCGGCCGCCGATCGCCCAGTCCGTCGACGAGAAGACGAAGCGGTCGGTGCGGAAGTAGCAGACCGCGAAGTCGTAGATCCGCCCCGACGCGTCCCAGATGTCCTCCTCGCCGAGCATCACGGCGGTGCCCGGGGCGACCTCCAGCAGCGCGGCGATCTGGGCGTCCGCGTTGACCGCGCTGAGCACCCAGTCCGAGCCGCCGAGCTCGAGTCCCGAGTCGTCCAGCAGCGAGTAGAAGTCGGAGTCGAACGGGACGTCGGTGACGGCGTCGGCCTCCGGGAACGCCATGTAGTTCGTCGCCACCGCGAAGGGCTCGCCGGCGATCGTCGCGACGTAGTCGAGGCAGAGCACCGGGTCGCCGGACGCGACGCCCAGCCGCTCCGCGGCCGCGTCGGGCGCCGGGACGACGCGGCGGTCCAGCACGATCGGCCGGATCCGCAGCGCGAGCAGCCCGTCGTCGGCGCCGTCGGTGCCGTGCAGCTCGCTGATCGGCGCGACGTAGCGCTCGCGGACGGCGTAGGTGCCGACGCCCTGGACCCGCTCGACGACGCCCTCCTCGCGCAGCATCGCCAGCGCGTCGCGGACGGTCGCGCGTCGCGCGCCGTAGATGAGCATGAGCTCGCCCTCGCCCGGCAGCACCCCGTCGGGGTAGCGGCCGTCGACGACGTTGCAGCGGAGCACGTCGCGGAGCCGACGCGAGCCGCCGTCGTCGCGGGCGCGCACCGGCCGGCCGACGCGCGGCGTGACGGCGGGCCGGCCACCCGCGGGACGAGGACGCGGGCCGGCTGAGGGTGAACGGGTCACGGCCGATCATGCTGCCACCGAGGGCATCCGCCGCGGCTGTCCCGCTGTCCAAGGTCGGCGTGGGCCGTTCCGCCCCCGCCCACGCCCCGCAGCCAGCCGGTGCCGCGGCTCCGGCCTCGCGGTGCGGGGCCCCGGGAACGACCGCGCCCCCGGTCGCACGGGGCGACCGGGGGCGCGGGTCCTGCGGTGACGCGGGCGCTACATCTGCCCGACCTTCACCTTGACCTTCTGCTTCTTGACCTGGTCCATCAGGCTCGTGACCCACTCCTGGCGATCGTGGAAGTCGTCGGTGCGGCCGTTCTTGATCGACAGCGTGACGAGCTTCACCTTCTTGCCGGAGGTCTTGAAGACGATCTTCTTGCGGATCGACTTCGGGATCTTGGCGGCCTTGACGGCCTTCTTCAGCTTCGACTTGTACTTGGCCTTCACGACGAGCGCGAAGTCCTTCGTGGTGTCGTGCTGCGCCTTCTTCTTCGACTGGACCGGCTTCGAGAGCTGCGCCTTCTTCACCGGCGCGTTCTCCTCGACCGTGGTCTTCGCCGTGAGGACCGCGGGCGGGTCGACCGCAGCGGCCTTCGCCGCGGCGACCGTGTCGGCCGGGGTCGTGACCGTCGTCGGGTACATGGCCGCGTTCAGCACCAGGCGCTCGTCCTGGTCCTTCCAGGCCCGGTAGAACGGGTTCCAGCCGAACACCGTCGAGTGTCCCGCGCCGGGCGACGAGCTGATGACCGCGGGGCGGCCGTCCAGCAGGCCGGGGCCCGTCGCGTTGACCGAGAGGCCGTACTTCTGCCCGTTCAGCGACGCGGCGGAGTTGAGGTCCGTCGCGTAGCTGACCGCCGCCGTGGAGGCCGGGTTCGGGGACGTCGCCGTCAGCGACGAGCCGTCGAACATCGGGTCCGAGTTGGCGGCACGGTAGATCCAGCCGCCGAGGTCGAAGCCCCAGGCGACCGGGTCGCTCGTGTCGAACGTCGCGTCGTACGTCGAGCCCGGCGTGCGCAGGTTCGACGGGACCGACGTCTGCGTGACGTTGGTCAGGCCGGCGTTGCGGCCGCCAGTCGCACCGTTGGTGCCGTAGTTGACGTAGCGACCGCCACCGTTGACGAACGCCTGGACCGCCGTGGCCGTCGCGCCCGTGATGTTGGAGCCGGCGCCGACGACCGCGGTGTAGCCACCGGTGACGAGCTCACCGGCGTTGATCTGCGTCTGCGTGATCGGCACGACGCTGTCGGCCGGCATGTCGTCCTTGACCCGCAGCGTGAAGAGGGCCTCGCAGAACGAGGTGCCGCCGTTCAGGCCGCAGTGCCCGGCCGTGACGTCCGTCGCCCCGGTGGTGGACGGGCTCGGGTCGACCGCGGTCGACGGGTAGAGCGGGTTGCCCGGGATCGTCGCCGACCCCGTGTAGAGACCGATCTTCGGCTTCGTCAGCGCCTTCGTGGCGACCGGGAAGCGATCCAGGCCGTAGACCGGGGTCTCCTCCTCCTTCGCCAGCGCGGGCAGGTCGACGCCCGCAGCCGTCAGGGCCGAGGCCCGGACGAGCGCGGCACCGGAGAAGAACGTCTTCCCGGCGGCGTCGAACGCCGTGGTGGCGCGGGAGACCGAGACGCCCTTGCTCAGGAGCTTGGCGGAGAGCACGAGGCCCTTCGCCGAGTCCGTGTTGAACGCGTAGACGGCGGACGGGGTGCTCGGCGCGGTGCCGAGGTCCAGGGCGCCGACCTGCGTCAGGTCGGTCGGGACCGAGCCCTTCTGCGTCAGGAAGCCCGAGCCCGCGAGGCCGCGCTGCAGCCCGTAGGACCAGGTCACCACGTCGTAGTAGTACGGGTACGGGATGAACGGGTTCTCGCCCATCACCGACTGGATCCAGTGCTTCATGCCCTGGGCCATCGGGATGTAGAGGGTGCCGGCCGGGAGCGTCGACGTCGTCGCGTCCTTGCCGTACTCCTTGACACCGCTCAGGGTCGTCGCGCTGTTGAGCTTGAAGACCTTGACGCCGACCTCCTGCATCTCCTCCAGGAGCTTCGCGACGTCACCGGTGTGCTGGTCGGGGCGGAAGAAGTAGCCGCAGACCGTCTTGCCCGGCGGGATCGGCGTCAGCTCGTCGTGCAGCGGCGACACCAGCTTGTTCGGCTGGAGCGTGCAGTCCGCACCCTGCTGGACGGCGTCCTGCCACTGCCGCACCCAGTCCTGGGTCGTCCGGATCTTGTCGTTGGCGATCGTGTTGATCGTCGTGTCGATCGCGAGGTAGTGGTCGTAGACCTGCTTCGAGTAGACCTCGGCGTTGCCCTTCTCGTACGTCATGCCGGCCGCGCCCATGATCAGCGACGGGACCGTGTCGCCGTACTCCGGCGTGAACAGGTCGTACTGGCTGTAGTTGTTGTAGAGCGTCGACGTGTCGTTGAACGTGTTCTGCAGCGCCGGACCGATCTTGTTCTGGATCGTCGAGAGCGAGAAGTCCGAGATCTCGTGGTGGACCGGGTCCTCGTTCGGCGGGAAGAAGTACGCCGAGCCGCCCTGCTGGTGGGCGTCGATGAAGAACAGGCCCGGGTACTCGTTCATCTTCGGGATGAACTCGCCGTTCTCGACGTAGTTCCGGGTCCCGAAGTCGCGGTTCGGATCGAACGCGTAGGCCGTCGTGCGGGTGACGCCGTCGCGACCGTCGGGGTTGCGGACGAGCTGGAGGAACAGGTCCATGTTCGCCAGCCGCTTGACGTTGCCGCAGTCGGTGCGCGCGGCGAGCTCGTAGAGCTCACGCGTGATCGACTCGCCGGCGGCGGACTCGCCACCGTGCGGGGTCGCCGTGATCCAGCCGAAGGCCGGACGCGTGATCGCGGCCTCGACCCCGTCCTCCTCCGGGATGTCGCCGGCGCGGACGCCGCGCCAGTAGGCCGCGTCGCCGTCCGGCGTGTCGAGGTTGGCGATGTTCGCGGGCGTCGAGACCACGTAGAACGCGATCCGGCGGCCCAGCGAGGACTTGCCGATCTCCTTGTTGATGACGCGCACGCGCGGGTTGGTCTCCGTCAGGCGGACGAGGTAGTCCGCGTAGGCGAGGTTGACGTCGCTCTGGTTGCGGCCCTTGGGAGGCTCGGGGGCCGCGGGGGTCCCGGCACCGACGCCGCCGGCCTCGGCGCCGCCGCCGGCCGTGGCCGCACCCGCGCCCAGGGACGCGACGGCCTTCGGGGCCAGCGCGGTCAGCGCGGCGCGGAGGGCGACGCGGTCGGTGCCGGAGCCGTCGGCCTGCGCCGCGGCCCAGTCACCGGCCTTGACGGCCACCCAGAACTTGTCCCACGAGAGGACCGCGGAATCGAACGTGGGCGCAGCGGAGCACTGCGCCTCGGGCGCGTCGGCGGCGACCGACGCTGCGGGCAGCGCGGCCGATCCGGCGAGCGCCGTTGCGGCCACGGCGAGCAACGCTCGCGTGGCCTTCATGCGACGGGACGTCACGAGAACCTCCGGCTGATGGACTTGGCGGTGAGCACCGAGCTGCCGCCGTAGCGGGCGCTCACGGTGAACTTCTGCCCGGACCGCGCGGCGGTGACCGAGCGGGTGACGGTGCAGCTCTTGGAGAGCTTCACCTGCTGGTTGAGGACCGACTGGCCGTTGCGTCGGACGACGAGGGTCACGGTGCCCTTGCAGCCCTGGGCCTTCGTCACGCCCTTGGGCAGGACGACGGTGGCCTTGAACGTCCGCTTGGTGCGGCGGGACGAGACCTTCTTCTTCGTGACCTTGGTCCTGATCCTCGGCGTGAACTTGGCGACCGTGACCTTCGAGGTCACGACCGACGTGCTGCCGTTCAGGTCCGTGATCGTCGCGGTGAGAGCCTGGACCCCGACGTCGGCGCCCGTGGGGACGACCTTGCAGGAGTACGGGGCCTTCGTCTCGGTGCAGACGACGCGGCTGCCGAGGCGGATCTCGACGCTCTTGATGCCCGCCGCGACGGACGCGTCGAGCTTCACCGTGCTGCCGGAGGCCGTGATCGTGGTCGGCTTCGTGCCGAACGCGATCGTCGGGGCGGCCGGGGCCGGCGGGGTGACGACCGGCGGGGGCGTCGTGCCCGTGCCGGGAGTGGTGGGCGGCGCCGGGCAGGCGACCGTCACGACGACCGGGGCGGAGCTCGTGGTCTGGCCGAGCGAGTCGCCGACCAGGGCGGTGAAGGCGTGCGTGCTGCCGCAGGCGGCGTCCGCCGGGATGGCGACCGTCGTCGTGGCGGACGTCACCGTGGTGTCACCGACGAGCGTCGCGCCGTCGTAGAAGCGCACGCGCTTGACGCCGAAGTCGTCGTCGCCCGTGGCCGTCAGCGTGACGCTGCCGCCCGGGGCCACCGAGGTCGTGCTGGCCGAGACCGTGACGTCGGTCGGGGCCGCGTCGTCGACGGGCAGCGGCGCGTTGGCGAGCGTGAACTGGCCGTTGTCCGGGTCCGACGCGACGCCGTCGCGGAACGGGTACATGTCGACGGCCGTCGACGTGAACGCCGTCGGGACGTCGGAGTCCGCGGCGGAGACGCCGTTGACCGGGTTCTCCGGCCAGGCGGGCGTCGTCGTCGGCGAGATCACGGGACCGGCGTTGCCGCCGGGCGTGCCGGCCGGCGCGGTGATCCGCAGGCCCCACCAGTTGTTCTCGGCGAGGAACACGTTGGACGTGCCCGAGCCGTTGTTCTTCGTGCCGGAGTTGGCGGTGACGCCGTCGGCCTGGAGGTTCAGGGCGCCGTAGGCGTTGTCGACGATGTTGCTGCGAGTGACCGACGTGTTGTACGAGCGGTTCAGGCCCGAGGACACCGGGGGCGTCGTCAGGAACGCGCCGACCAGGCGGATGCCCGAGCCGAGCAGCAGGTTCGCGTTGTTCGTCGTGCTGCCGCGCACCGGCGCGCCGGTGCCATTGACGAGGTTCTGCGAGATCAGCGTGTCGGCGATCTGCGCGCGGGCGCCGGAGGTGACGCGCACGCCGTCCTGGCCGAAGAGCGGCCCGGTGACGAGGTTGTCGACGATGCCGCGGCTGCCGCAGCTGCCGGTGCCGAGGTAGTTGATGCACTGCGTGCGGCCGACGATCTGGCTCGCCGTGATCTCGCCGCGGTTGATGACGCCGGAGGGCGTGAGCGGCGGCGTGTCGTTCGTCGCGCCGTCGATGAGGACGCCGTACTTGTTGTACTTGTCGACGCGCGTCAGCTCGATCTTCAGCGTGCGCGTGCCGTCGGACTGCGCGTTGCGCGTCGCGGACGTCTGCACGATGCCGACGCCGGGCTGCGTGCCGCGGTAGCCGCCGTCCTGCTGGTAAGCCGTGTCGGCCTCGGAGGTGACGAGGTTCGTGACGCGGCTGCGGCTGATCGAGCCCTTGGCGTCGAGGTAGACGACGCCGGCCTCGACGGCCACGGGGGTGTCGGCGGGGTCGAAGCCGTCGACCGTGACGCCGCTGATGTTCACCGAGATCGGCCGGGTCGGCGCGCCGACGACGGCGACGATGTCGCCCAGGCCGTTGCGCAGGTCCGGGGTCGTCTCCATGATCCGGCCGCCGGCCGTGGAGGACGCCTTCGGCGAGATGTGGACGAGGTCGGCGCCCGCGCCCTTGAGCGTCAGGTCCTTGTTGATCAGGAGCGCGTTGCTCCCGACGGTGCCGGGGCCTTCAACGTAGTCACCGGCGCACACCGTGACGGTGTCTCCGGGAGCCGCGGCGTCGACCGCGGACTGGATCGAGGTGTAGGGCGCAGCTGGGCAGTCCCGGCCGTCGTCGTCGACCGAGAGCGTCGCCGCTCCGGCCGATGACGCGAGCACGAGGCTTCCCGCGACCGCCATCAGTGCGACGGAGGGCCGCAAGGCGTTGGTTCTCAAGACAGATCCCCTGTGGGTGTTTCGGACGGACGCACGAGGGCGTCGCACGCTCCGGGAGGAGCGCACGCGGCGATGTGCGTTGACGCGCCGAGGACCCCGATCGGCGCCTTCCGGGGTGTGGCCCGTGGGCGTCGTCGCGGCCGACCGGCGCGGCGGCTGAGGGAGGCGCGGCGGGGTCCAACCCGACGTGCGACCGGCCCCAGACGGGGCCGGTGTTCAGGCGCTCACGAGAACGCGAGCAGACGAGACGTGGACCACCAGGCGTGGTCGCGACGGGACGTCACCGGACACGTGCCGCCACCGGGGGCGACGGCACGCGGACCGCTTGCTGATCGACATGGATCCTGCACGCGTCCCAAGCTATTCGCCGTCCACGACTGCATCTGCGCCGCACCGTACAAGCCCCCGCGGGGCTCGGGGGACCAATGTACAAACCGGGTGAAAGTGGATCCCGTACATCAAACCGGAACACCGTTACGGCGTTGGAATCTTCCGCGTACTGCGTACGGCTACCGGCGTCACCGTAGACTTGGACAGGTGCAACAGCTCTCCATCGGTGTCGTGGCGTCTTCACGGAAGGCGGACGAGCACCGGGTGGCGATCCATCCCGCGCACCTCGAGCGCATCGACGAGCGCCTCCGCGCGCGCATGACGCTGGAGCACGGGTACGGTGAGCGCTTCGGCCGCTCGGACGCCGAGCTCGCCCCGCTGGTCGCCGGTCTGCGGACCCGCGAGGAGCTCTTCGCGGAGAGCGACGTCCTGCTGCTGCCCAAGCCGCTGGCCGCCGACCTGGAGACGCTCCGGCCGGGCCAGGTCGTGTGGGGCTGGCCGCACTGCGTCCAGGACACGGCGCTCACGCAGCTCGCGATCGACCGCGGCGTGACGCTGATCGCGTGGGAGGCGATGAACCACTGGACGAAGGAGGGCACCTTCTCCGTCCACGTGTTCCACAAGAACAACGAGCTGGCCGGCTACTGCTCCGTCCTCCACGCGATGCAGCTGCGCGGCGCGACGGGCGACTACGGCCGGCGTCTGCGCGCCGCGGTGATCAGCTTCGGCGCCACCGCCCGCGGCGCGGTGCGCGGTCTCTCGGCGCTGGGCGTCTCCGACGTCACCGTCCTGACCCAGCGCAGCAGCTCCGCCGTGGCGTCGCCGTTCGCCTCGGTGCGGATGCAGAAGTTCGCGCGCGACGACGACGGCGCGATGGTCCTGCTGCACCCGTCCGGCCCGCGCCCGCTGGCGCCCGAACTCGCCGGCTACGACATCGTCGTCAACTGCATCCTGCAGGACACCGACGACCCGCTGATGTTCGCGACGAACGCGGACCTCGGCGCGTTCCGGCCCGGCACGCTGATCGTCGACGTCTCCTGCGACGAGGGCATGGGCTTCGAGTGGGCCAGGCCCACGTCGTTCGCGGACCCGATGTACGAGGTCGGCGACGGCGTCCACCAGTACGCGGTCGACCACAGCCCGTCGTTCCTCTGGGACAGCTCGACGTGGGAGAACAGCGAGGCGCTCCTGGAGTACCTGCCGATCGTGATGGCCGGCGGCGACGCCTGGGACCGCAGCGAGACGATCCGCCGCGCGATCGAGATCCGCGAGGGCCGGGTCCAGAACCCGCGGATCCTCTCGTTCCAGGGGCGGGGCGCGGAGTACCCGTACGCGGTGGGCTGATCCGCCCGCTGGGGTGGGACCCGTCACCCCAGGACGCGGCGCACGCCTGACGGGAGCGTCACGCCCGCTCGAGCGACCGCACCCCGCGGCCGGGCGTCCACGACGTGATGACGACCGCCGTGCCGGCGGCGTTCATGGCCACCGTCGACGCCTCGCGGACGTCGAGCCGGAACAGGTGCGTGGGGCCGAGGTCCGCGATCTCGCCGTTGACCTCGCGGATCCGCACCGGGTCGAGGATCTCCTCCACCACGCCGGCGACCTTCGCGTCGCCGTCCCAGTCGGGCGGGTCGATCGAGCCGCTGTGCAGCGCGAACCGCGGGTCGCGGCGCAGGTCCAGCGCCTTGCGGGCCTCCCACATCGACCCGATCCACAGCTCCCCGTCGACCATCCGCGTCTCGGTGCCGCTGATCCGCGGGCCGCCGTCGGCGCGGATCGTCGCGAGCGTCTTGTGGACGTGGGCGTCGAGGCGGGCGAGGACGCCGGCGGCGAGCTCCGGGGCGGCGTCGGCGAAGGCGGACCAGCTGGGCATGGCCCGGACCCTCCCGCTGGGAGGCGCGCGCGTCCAGCGTCGTGTCGAGGACGATCAAGCGGCCGGCCGATCGCCTCCCGAAGGACGCCGGGCCGGCCCGCGAGGGGTGGTCGCGATTCCCTCGCCCCGGGCGACGAAACGACGACCACCCCGACCACGAGCCAGCCCTCCTCCGGGGTGGTCGCGATTCCCTCGCCCCCGGCGACGAAACGACGACCACCCCGACCACGCCCCGGCGCGGCAGGATGTCCCCGTGGCCGACCGCCTGCGCGACCTCATCGACCTGGTTCTCGCGACCCTCGACGAGCCCGGCACCGGGGGCGAGGAGCTGGCGCGGCGCGCGAGCTTCTCGCGCGACCACCTCGACCGCCTGCTGGCCGCGGCGACGGGCGAGACCCCGGTCGGCCTTCGCCGGCGGCTGCTGCTCGAGCGCGCGGCGTGGCAGCTGCGCGACGGGACCTCCGCGTCAGCGGCAGCCGACGCCGCCGGCTATGGCTCACTGGCGGCGTTCTCCCGCGCCTTCGCCCGGGCGCACGGCGTGCCGCCGAGCGCGTTCGCGGCGTCCGACCTGCCCGCCCGGCTCGACGCACCGAACGGGGTGCACTTCCACCCGCCGGCGGGGCTGCTGATGCCGGCCGGCCCGGGCGCGATCGGTGACACGGGCTCAGTGCGTCCCGCGACCGGCACCTGGACGACGGGGACCCCCGCCGCCCGCGACCTCACGGAGCGGATGGTCCTCCACCACCTCGACCGCGTCCGCGAGCTGCTCGCCGCCGCGCGGCCGCTGCCCGACGAGGCCCTCGCCCGGCCGCTGCGGCCCGGCTTCGTCGCGGTCTGGTTCGAGGGCGAGGAGCCGAGTGCCGCGCTGATGGCGCAGCGCCTCGTCCTCGGGCTGGAGGTCTGGGTCGCCGCGATCGACGGCCTGCACCTGCCCGCGCCGGCCATCCCGCGCCGCGAGTGGGAGGACCGCTTCGAGCGCGCCGCCTCGGCGTTCCAGCGGATCGCCCGCCGGATCCGCGACGAGGCCGCGTGGGACGGGGCCTTCGTCGACGCGCTCTGCGAGCCCCCGCAGTCGTTCACCTACGGCGGGGTGCTCTCCCACGTCCTGGCCTATGGCGCGATCCGCCGGGAGATGCTGGCGTCGGTCCTGCGCGAGCTCGGCGCCGTCGTCCCCGCGTCCGGCGACCCGATCTCGTGGGAGACGGGCGGCTGACGCCGGATGGCGCCCCCGCCTCTCCGGCGTCCCGGCGCCCCGGCCCCACGCCGACGCCGGCCGACGACTGTCCCGCCCCCGAGGCCCCACGCCGACGCCGGCCGACGACTGTCCCGCCCCCGAGGCCCCACGCCCACGCCGGCCGACGACTGTCCCGCCCCTACGCCGGCAGCTCCGCGGGCAGCCCGAACGACGGGAACAGCCCCGGGCTGACGAAGCCCATGATCTCGCTGATCCGGTCGCCGTCGAGCGTGATCACCTGCAGGACCGTCGGCAGGTGGGCGCCGCGCTCGACGTCCCAGCTATAGGTGCCGAACGCCGGCTGGCCGTTGGCCCGCGTCGGCAGGACCTTCACGCGGCGGCGGCCCTCCGCGTCGTAGGCGCGGCCGGAGAACGCCCAGTCGCGCAGGAAGATCACGACGTCCTCGCCGCGGTACCAGGTGGGCATCGGCGGCATCGCGAGCGTCGCCTCGTCCGACAGCATCCGGACGATCCCGTCGACGTCGCCCCGCTCCCACGCGGTCACGTAGTCGCCGACCATCCGCTGCAGCTCGCCGTCGCCGAGCGACCGCAGCGTCGCCTGCTGGGTGCGCTCCGGCAGCAGATCGTCGAGCGTCGCCCGCGCGCGCTGCAGCGCGCTGTTGACGGCCGGGACCGTCGTGTCGATCGCCGCGGCGACCTCCTTGGCGGAGAACCCGAGCACCTCGCACTGGATCAGCACGGCGCGCTGCCGGGCGGGCAGGTGCTGGAGCGCGGCGACGAACGCGAGCTCGACGCCCTCGCGCTGCTCGTAGCGGGCGTCCGGCCCGGCGAGCGCGTCCTCGTCGACGTAGCGCTCGTCGGGGTACGGCTCGATCCAGACCGTCTCCGCCAGCGGCGTGCCCGGGCCGGGGACCGCGCTGCCGGCCGGCCCGTGCTCGGCGGGCATCACGCGGTGCTTCTTGCGCCGGGCGATCAGGTCGAGGCACGTGTTCGTGTGCAGCCGGTAGAGCCACGAGCGCAGCGAGCTGCGGCCCTCGAACCGGGCCAGCGACCGCCACGCGCGCAGCAGCGCGTCCTGGTGCGCGTCGTCGGCGTCGTGGATCGACCCGAGCATCCGGTAGCAGTGCGCGTGGAGCTCGCGCCGCAGCGGGTCGACCAGCGCCTGGTACGCCTGCTCGTCCCCGCGCTGGGCGGCCGCGAGGGTCCGGCGCTCCAGGGCGGACGGGGGAACGGGGCCGGGGCTCACGACGAGGATGCTCCCATCACGAGCGGCGCGGCGCCAGAACCGGCGGCGGCCGCGCCGCCGATCAGCCCTCCGGACCCTCGGCCCGCGCCGCGAACATGGTCGCGTTCGCGGACGCCAGCACCACGTCTCCCCGGCGCAGCTCGCCGGTCATGAAGAGCTTGCGGCCCTCGCGGCGGTCCAGGCGGGACTCGACCTCGTAGGCGGCGCCGGACGCCGTCTCGCGGTGGTAGCGGACCGTCAGCTCGCCGGTCGCGCAGCCGCCGACGCACTCGAGCTGGGCCAGCTGTCCGAGCGCCTCGTCCAGCGCGGTCGCCACCGCGCCGCCGTGGACCCGGCCCTGGGCGCCCTCGTGGAAGTGCGTGAACGCCACGGTCGCCCGCAGCCGCCCGGGCCCGACCTCGACCAGCTCGAACCCGATCGACGACGCGTTGTCCGCCCCGCAGCCGAGGCAGTGCGGGTTGTGCTGCGTCAGCGCGGCCATGGTTGCATCGTCCATACGTCTCGAACGCTACCGGCCGCGCGGCGCGGGTCGCGGGCCCGTGGCGACTCCCGTCGGGCGGTCCGACAACGGCCCCGCCGACCCGCGCGGCGCCCGGATCCCCCGTCCCCCGCGTCGTAGCCCGCGCGAACGGGAACATGGGAGGACGATGCCCGACCGGACCGACGCGAAGACCACCCAGCCGCAGCGCCCCGAGAACCGGGTCCTGGTGCTCTTCGGGGCGACCGGCGACCTCGCCAAGCGCAAGCTCTTCCCCGGCTTCTTCCACCTGATGCTCGAGGGGCTGATGCCGGAGGACTTCCGGATCATCGGCTCGGGCCGCCACTCGCCGGGCACCGACGAGGAGTTCCGCGAGCGGATCCACGCCGCGCTGGACGAGTTCGGCCGCAAGGAGCTGACCGACGAGGCGTGGTCGGAGTTCTCGAAGCGGCTGTCGTTCGTCGTGTCCTCCGCCGACGACGGCACCGACCTGGCCGACGCCGTGAAGGCCGCCGAGGAGGAGATCGACGCGAAGGGCAAGCGGCTCGTCTACCTCTCGGTCCCGCCCGCCGCCATGCGCGGCATGGTCGGGATGCTCGGCGAGACCGGGATCGCGAAGGACGCCGCGCTCGTGATCGAGAAGCCGTTCGGCCACGACGTGGAGAGCGCGAAGGAGCTCAACGCCGCGCTGCACGAGACGCTGGCGGAGGACCAGATCTTCCGCATCGACCACTTCCTCGGCAAGGAGGCCGCGCAGAACATCCTCGCGTTCCGCTTCGCCAACGGCCTGTTCGAGCCGATCTGGAACCGCGACCACGTCGCCTACGTCCAGATCGACGTGCCGGAGAAGCTGACGATCGAGGGCCGCGCCGCGTTCTACGAGGGCACCGGCGCGTTCCGTGACATGGTCACGACGCACCTGCTCCAGCTGCTGGGCTTCGTCGCGCTGGAGCCGCCGGTCGCGCTCACCGCCGCCGCGCTGCACGCCGAGCGCACGAAGCTCTTCCAGTCGCTCCGGCCGCTGGACCCCGAGCGCGTGGTGGTCGGCCAGTACGACGGCTACCGCGACGAGGAGGACGTCGCGGGCGACTCCGACGTGGAGACGTTCGTCGCGCTCGAGGCGTGGGTCGACAACTGGCGCTGGACGGGCGTGCCGTTCTTCCTGCGCACCGGCAAGGCGCTGGCCGAGGGCCGTCGCACCGTCACGGTCGGCTTCCGCGAGCCGCCGCTGCGGATGTTCCCGCTGCTGCACAACGGGCCCGGCGGGCAGGGTGGCGAGGACGCCGACGGCTACCCGGGCGGCACCGCCGGCGGTCCGCGGGCGCGCCCGAACGAGATCGTCTTCGAGCTCTCCGAGGAGCCGACCGTCTCGATCGAGGTCCTCGCGAAGGTCCCCGGCCCGACGCTCGAGCTCGGCGGCGCGACCTTCCGCCTCGACGTCGACCAGGACTTCTACGGCGCGCACGGGCTGGAGGCCTACGAGCGCCTGCTGCACGACGTCATGAAGGGCGACCACACGCTCTTCACCCGCGCCGAGGAGATCGAGCGCCTGTGGGAGGTCTGCGCGCCTGCGCTCGACGCGGTCGGCGCCGGCGGCCGCGCACCGCTCCCGTACGAGCAGGGATCCTGGGGCCCGCAGGAGGCGATCGATCTGCCGCACCCGCGCGGGTGGCGCCTGGACGGCACCGCGTGAGCGGGGCGCAGCCCCCGCTGGCGATCGCCCAGCACGGACTGATCGGCGACCTGCGCACCGCCGCGCTCGTCGGCACGGACCACGACCGTCTCCCTCTTCGACAAGTACGGCACGCCCGTCTCGTGGGAGACATGGCAGGACAGCGCGGCCTACAACCTGGACCGCACGACGGGCTAGGGCCCGGGGTCCGCTCGCGCCCGGCGACACCGCGCGGGGTGCGCAGGCGTCGTGCGCCCGCCCCCCCCCGACGGAGCGGTCACACCCCGAGCGCCGCTCCCCACGTCACGCAGAGCGCCTCGATCAGCGCATCCAGGCTCGACGGCGCCGCGCGCAGGTGCTCGACGATCGTGGCCTGGGTGCCCCAGACGAGCATCGAGGCGGTCGCCGCGATGCGGTCCTCGTCCTGGGACACCCCGTCGCGGCGCATGCGGTCGCGGATCAGGTCGGCGAAGCGCTCGTGGACGGCCGACCAGAAGGCGCGGATCTCCTCGTCGTACGTCGACGCCTCGGCGAGCAGGAGGACCGCGCCGCGGTGGTCGACGAAGGTCGTCACCGTCCGCGTCATCGCCTCGCGGAGACTCAGGTCCTCGCGGCCCAGCAGCCAGGCGTCGACGCCCTCCCCCAGCTCGTCCTCGAAGCGGCGGCCGACCGCCGACGCCAGCGCACGCTTGTCCGTGAAGTACGAGTAGAAGGTCGGCCGCGAGAAGCCGGCGCGCTTGGACAGCGCCGCGATCGAGAGCTCGCTGTAGGTCACGCCCTCGGACACCAGGTCCTCGGCGGCCTGCAGGTACGCGGCCTCGCCGCGCTCACGGACGCGGTCCAGGTGGGCGGTCGAACGCGCGAGCGGCATGCCCGCCCCAGGATAGCGACCCGCGACGGACGGTCACGACGCATCGACTTGACACTGAGTCAAGCCAAGGAGTAGCGTCGCCTCATGGCCACGACGGAGACCCGCCTCGACATCGACCTCGGCGACCACGCCCTGTGGACCGACGGTCCGCCGTACGAGCTGTTCGCGCGGCTGCGCGCCGAGCAGCCCGTGCACTGGAGCCCGAACGAGCGCTACCCCGGCGAGGGCGGCTTCTGGTCGCTGACCCGCGCCGCCGACGTCCACGCGGCGACGCGCGACTTCAAGACGTTCTCCTCCGAGCGCCGCGGGATCTTCCTCGTCGACGACTTCGGCCTGCCGCTCGACATGCAGCGGCTGCAGATGATCTCGATGGACCCGCCGCGCCACGACCGGATGAAGCAGCTGGTCGGCAAGGCGTTCACGCCCAAGCGGATCGCGCTGCACGAGGAGGCCGTCCGCACGATCGTCCGCGAGGTCCTCGACCGCTTCGTCGACCGGGACGGGTGCGACCTGGCCGTCGAGGTCGCCCGGCCGATCCCCGCCCGCGTCATCGGGTCGCTGCTCGGCACGCCCGAGGAGGACGACGCCCGTCTCGTCCACTGGACCAACGTGGCGACGGCGTTCGAGGATCCCGAGGTGCGCTCGGGCTGGGACGACACGCAGACGGAGTTCCTGCAGATCGTCGCCTACATCGAGGAGGTCCGCGAGGCCCGCGCCCAGGACCCGGGCACCGACCTGCTGTCCGCCCTGATCACTGCGGAGGTCGACGGCGAGCACCTCGAGCCGTTCGAGATCGCGACGTTCTTCATCCTGCTGCTCGCCGCCGGCAACGACTCGACCCGCGCCACGTACCTGGCGACGATGCGTGCCCTGATCGAGCACCCGGAGCAGCGGCAGGCCCTGATCGACGACCCGTCGCTGATCCCCGCCGCCGTCGAGGAGGGCCTGCGCTGCTTCCCCGCGTTCGGCTTCATGGGCCGTGCCACGACGGAGGAGACGGAGATCGGCGGCGTCACGATCCCGGCCGGCGACCGCGTGCTGCTCTGGTACATCGCGTCCAACCGCGACCCCGAGGTCTTCGACGACCCCGAGGCGTTCGACATCCACCGCGCGGGCCTCGACAAGCACCAGGCGTTCGGCGCCGGCGGCCGGCACTTCTGCCTCGGCGCGTCGCTGGCCCGCATGGAGCTGCGGATCTGGATCGAGGAGACGCTCGCGCGCTTCCCCGACATGGCGCTGGACGGGAAGGGCGAGCGGATGCGCTCGCTCTTCCTCAACCAGTGGAAGTCGATGCCGGTGACGCTGCGCTGATCCTCAGTCCGTGCTGACCTGCACCCGGAAGCGGTCGCGCTTGACGTGCAGGTCCCAGAGGAGGTCGGCGAGGACGCCCGGGTCCTTCTTCGGGTCGCCCTCCTCGATGCGGCCGCCGATGATCAGCTGCGAGACCTGGATGCCCTCCTCGCCGAGGACCTCGTTGAGCAGCTGCGCGTAGGCGGCCTGGCCGGCGAACGCGATGCTCGTGCCGGTGACGTTGCGCCCCGGCTTGACGGCCGAGCCGCCGTTGACGAAGAGGATGGTGCCCTTGCCCTGGTCGCGCAGGAAGCGCATGCCAGGGACGACGGCGTGGACCGCGGCGACGGGCCCGTAGATCGAGAACTCGACCGGGCCGACGAGGTCCTTCGGCGTCGTCTCGAGCACCGGCCGCATGAAGTCCTTCTGCGGCAGCGGGCTGTACTGCAGGACCTCGATCGGGCCGAGCGTCTCGGTCGCCGCCTCGAGCGCCGCGGCGATCGAGTCGGGGTCGCGCACGTCGGCGGCGAAGCCCTTCGCCGTGAGGCCCTCGGAGGACAGGTCGGCGGCGAGGCCGTCGGCGCGCTCCTGGCTGCGGGAGATCAGGGCGATCGAGAGCCCCTCCTTGCCGAAGCGGCGGGCGACGGCCGCCCCGAGTCCGCGTCCGGCACCGATGATCGCGATGGTGGTCATGGGCAACCGTTGCCCGGGGAACGATCGCGGCACACGCCGCAGCGGGGGACGGTTTCCTCCCCCACTGGGACGCCGCGCGCCCGCCCGACCCTCGTCGGCGTGTCGCGTGGGCCGGGCCACCGCGATCGCCGGTCGGGAGCCACCGCCTCGGCGCCCCCGGTCGCCGTCCCCTCCAGAGGCCATCATCGACCGATGCCCCACGTGAACCTCGACCAGGTCGTCCCCGAGCTGGACGACACCGATCCCCCGGGCTACCGCGCGCTGATGGCCCGAGTGGGCGGCGGCCTGGGCGCG
Source organism: Patulibacter sp. NPDC049589 (assembly GCF_040675535.1). Lineage (NCBI taxonomy): Bacteria > Bacillati > Actinomycetota > Thermoleophilia > Solirubrobacterales > Patulibacteraceae > Patulibacter > Patulibacter sp. NPDC049589. The sequence goes on from NZ_JBFAPC010000061.1 coordinate 28,057, forward strand.
AAGCAGACCGGCGCCAGCCTCTACGTGCTGCCGCCGGGGCAGTCGAACTGCCCGTACCACTACGAGTACGGCGAGGAGGAGTGGCTGCTCGTCCTCTCGGGCACGCCGACGATCCGGACGCCGGAGGGCTCCGCCGTCCACGCGCCGATGGACCTCGTGTTCTTCCCGACCGGGCCCGCCGGTGGCCACCGGGTCACGAACGAGACCGACGAGGACGTCCGCGTCCTCATGTGGTCGGAGGTCCACCGCCTCGGCGCCACCGCCTACCCGGACTCGGACAAGGTCGCGGTCCACACCGGCTTCGAGGGCGAGGACCTGAGGGCCCGGCGCTCGTCGGCGGTCGACTACTGGGACGGGGAGACCGGGCCGGACGCCTGAGGCGGACGGCCGGGACGGCTGAGCCCGACGGCGGGGAGGGCCGAACCAGACGGCCGGGCCGCGCGCCGGTGGCCGAGGGATCCCGCTCGGGACCGCCGGCGCGTTCCGCCGGCGACCCCGGGCGCTCAGCCCTTGCGCTTCTTCGCGCACTCCGTGGTGATCCACGGCTCGCGCGTCGGCGCCTTCTTGCCGCTCTGGCTCGTGAACCGCGCGCTGCCCGCGATCCGTCCCGCGCACAGATCGCCGGTCAGGGCGATGATCCCGTGCTTGCCCCCGTCGATGTTGAGCGTGAACGACGTCAGCGGCTGGTCCGGGATCGCCGGGAACGTCGTCACCAGCCGGCCGTGGCTGACGGCGGTCGTCGCCTGCAGGTCGATCGCGACCTGCCCGCGCAGCGCCACCTGGAGCGTCGGCAGGGTCGAGACGACCTTGCCCGCAGCCGTCGTGCGCTGGCCCTTGACGAAGTAGACCGGGCCGCTCAGCGGGCGATCGAGGATCGTCGTGGTCGCCGACGCGGAGCCGACGATCGACGCGGCCGGGCACGTGCCGGCCTTCGCGGCGGCCGCCTCGCAGAGGCCCTTCGCGTTGTCGGCCGCCAGGGCCAGGCGCTTAGGCAGCGCGACCTGGGCCGTCTTCAGCCCGGCCTCGGACTCGAACTGCGTGACCTTCGCCGTCAGCCGCGGGTGCGTGCCCTTGCGGACCTGCGTGCGGTTGCGCAGCGACAGCGCGATCTTCGGCCGGAACGGCAGGTCCTTGCAGCCCGTGATCGCGAGGCCGGCGGTCCGCGTCACCGCGGCGCCGTCCTGCGGGGACAGGGTCCCGACGACCGTCGCGGTGCCGCACGAGGGGCGGCGCGGACGACGCCGGCGGGGCGCGCGGACGACGCGGCGGGGCGCCCCGGGGACTGCCCCGACCACGCCGCCGGGAGGCGCGCGCCGGCGCGGCTCAGCGGCGCAGCAGCTCGAGGAGCGCGTCGCCGTGCTTCGTCAGGAACGACTGGCCGATGCCCTTGATCGCGAGCAGCTCGTCGGGCGTCGACGGCTGGCGGCGGACGACCTCGCGCAGCGTCGCGTCGGTGGCGACGGTGTAGGCCGGCTTGCCGTCTGCGCGCTCGCGGCGCCAGGCCTTCAGCGGCGCCATCTCGTCGTCGGAGACCGGCCGGCCCTCCTCCTCCGCCGGCGCGGAGGACCCCCGCGAGCGCCCCGCCTTGACCGTGATCGGCGGCAGCCAGTCGACGGGGTCGTGGACGTCGCAGCAGCGGCCGAGCGGCGCGCCGTCCTCGGGATCCCCGAAGTGGTCGAGCAGCTGCCGGCGGCGGCAGACGTGGTTGTCGCCCGACGCGTACTTCTCGATCGAGCGGTACGCCTGCCAGCGGCGGTCCTTGGCCTCGCGGCACATCTGGGCGACGCGACCGTGGTCGACGCCGCCGGGGTGGACGCGCACCCGCAGGCGGCCGCCGGGGCCGGGCTCGAGCTCGACGGCCCCGGCGCGCTCGGCGATCGCCAGCGCGATCCGGTCGCGGTCCTGCCCCGGGTCGGCGTCGACGACGCCGTCCCCGCCGGCCTGCGCCCGCAGCCGGCCGACGAGCCCGCCGACCTGCTCGACGGTGACCTCGGCCTCCTGGATGAAGCGGACGAGTCGGCCGAGGTCCGACCGCGACGCCAGCAGCACCGCGCGGCCCAGCGCGCCGTCGCGGCCCGCGCGGCCGGCCTCCTGGTAGTAGGCCTCCAGCGACGACGGCAGCGCCCAGTGCCAGACCGAGCGCACGTCGGCCTTGTCGACGCCCATGCCGAACGCGTTGGTGGCCACGACGACCTCGGCGTCGCCGCGCATGAACGCGTCCTGCCGGCTCGCACGGACGTCCGCCGACATGCCGGCGTGGTACCCGACCGCCGTCACGCCGGTGGCGTTCAGGAGCTCCGTGACCTCCTCGGTGCTCTTCCGGGTGCCGCAGTAGACGACGGCGGGGCGGTTGGCCGGGTCCGACACGCCGGCGACGAGCGTCGCCTTCTTCCGCGCCACCGAGCCCTGGCCGTCGAACGGCAGGACGTCGAAGGAGAGGTTCGGCCGGTCGAAGCCCGAGCGCACGCGGGTGGCCGCCGTCAGCTCGAGCCGCGCGACGATCTCCTCGGCGACCTTCGGCGTCGCCGTCGCGGTGCACGCCATCACCGGCGGGTGGCCGAGCTCGGCGATGACCGACGAGAGCCGCAGGTAGTCGGGCCGGAAGTCGTGGCCCCACTCGCTGACGCAGTGCGCCTCGTCGACGACGAACAGCGCGATCGCCCGCGCGCGGATCGCGGCCCGGAAGACCCCGGACGCGAACCGCTCCGGGGCCGCGAAGCAGACCTTGGCCGTGCCGTCGCGGATCTCGTCCAGCGCCCGGCGGTTGCTCGCCCCGTCGCCGCCGGAGGCCAGCATCACGGCGGGATGCCCGAGGTCCGTCAGCCGCGCGCACTGGTCGCGCATGAGGGCGATCAGCGGCGACACGACGACGGTCAGGTCGTCGCCGGCCAGCGCGGGCAGCTGGTAGCAGAGGCTCTTGCCGCCGCCGGTGGGCATGACGACCAGCGAGTCGCGGCCCTCGAGCGCGGCCTGCACGGCCTCGCGCTGCCCGGGCCGGAAGCTCTCCAGCCCCAGCAGGTGCAGCAGCGAGTCGGGCGAGACGTGGTCCAGCGCCGCGCGCGCGGGTGCGGGACCGGTCGGCGGCGGGATCGTGCCGCCCGACGGGCCGGAGGCGAACGCGTCCTCGTACGCCGGGGCCTCCTCGAATCCGCCCGGATCGTCGAACACCGGGGTGTCGTCGAACGCGCCGGGGTCGTCGAAGACCGGGGCCTCGCCGTACGACCCCGGGTCGAACGCGCCGTCGTCGGTGCTCCGCGAGCCGGCGGCGTCGTCCCCGTCCAGCGAGGCGAGGGAGGCGAGGTACTCCTCCTCGGCCGGCGAGATCGTGCCCTCGTCGGGGGGCGCCGGGCCCGGGGTCGGGGCCGGGGCCGGGGTCGGGGTCGGGGTCGGGGCCGGGGCCGGGGTCGGGGCCGGGCGGTCCACCCGCGGCGGACCCGCGGGGACAGCGGTGGTCGGCGGCGCCGAGGACGCCCGGCCCCGACCTCGGCCCCCGCCCCCCCCCCCCCCCCCCCCCCCCCCCCCCCCCCCCCCCCCCGCCCCCCCCCCCCCCCCCCCCCCCCCCCCCCCCCCCCGCCCCCCCCCCCCCCCCCCCCCCCCCCCCCCCCCCCCCCCCCCCCCCCCCCCCCCC
>NZ_JBFAPC010000062.1:0-31247 GCF_040675535.1 Patulibacter sp. NPDC049589
ACGTTCCGCATCCCGCGAGCGCGGTGCCGAGGACCAGGGGGACGACGAGCAGCAGACGAGAACGCACGAGGTCCCGAGTCTCGCACCGGCGGCCCCGGCCGGACGCAGGCCGAGGTCGCGGCGATCGTGTCGGGCCTCGTCGGCCGGCCCGTCCCGGTGCTCGACGTGTCCGACGACGCGTACCCACCGGCCGCCCGCGCCGACGGGATCGCCGAGCCCATGCCCGCGCTGCTGGCCGCCCACCACGCCGCGGTCCGCGGCGGCTGGTTCGACGTCCCCGACGGCGGCTTCGCCGAGCTCGCCGGCCGCCCGGTGGTGCGGCTGGAGGACGTCCTCGCGGCGCACGCCGGCGTGCTGCGCGCGGCGGCGGCCCCGGTGTCGACGGAGGGCTGACGGGCGTCGGGTCGCCGGCGGGTTCACCCGGCGGTCGACCTCGGCCCGGGCGCGGCCCGGACCGGGTCCCGCCGGCCGCCTACTGCACCTTGTCCGCCGGTGGTTCCTCCACCGCGTAGCCGATCGCCCGCGTCAGGCCGCCGTCCACGGTGAGGACGTTGGCGAGCACGTGCCCCGCGTTGTCGTCGGCCAGCATCGCGACGGCGTGCGCGATGTCCCGGACGTCCCCCACCCGGCCGTTGGGGTGATGGCCCGCGAACCGCGTCTGCATCGCGGGGTCGTCGAGCATCGTCGACGTCAGCGGCGTGCGGACGAGGCCCGGCGCGACCGTGTTGAACGTGATCCCGGACGCCGCGAACTCGGCCATCAGGGCCCGCATGAGTCCCTCGAGCCCCGCCTTGCTCATCGCGTAGAGGCTCGTCCGGGCCGCACCCGACGACGCGCCGTTGGACGAGACGAACACGACCCGGCCGTGCCGGCGATCCGCCATGCCCGGGAGCGCCGCCTGGGTCAGCAGGAACGGCGCCCGGAGGTTGATCCCGATCGCCGTGTCGAAGGTCTCCGGCGTGTGGCCGGCGACCGGCCCGAAGAACATCGTCCCGGCGTTGTTGACGAGGATCTCGACCGGGCCGAGGGCCTCCTCGACCGCGGCGACGAGCGTGCCCGCCCCGGCGGGGTCGAGTGCGTCGTAGGCGACGAAGACCGCCTCGCCGCCCGCCGCGGTGATCTCCGCCACGACCACGTCGCCGCGCTCGCGGTCGCGGCCGCAGACGGCCACCCGCGCGCCGCGGTCGGCCAGGACGCGCGCGATCTCGGCGCCGATGCCCGACGTGGCGCCGGTGACGACGGCGGTCCGGTTCCGGACGCCCATCAGTCGGCCGTCCGCCGCTCGAGGGAGGAGGTCCACACGGTGCTCATCGCCCCACGTACGGCCGGGCGGGCCGCTTCTCGGTGAACGCGGTCGCGCTCTCGCGGAAGTCCTCGGTGAGGTGCAGGTCCCAGCGGTCGATGTGGGCGTAGGCGACCTCGGCCATCGCGTGGATCTCCGCCCGCCGCATCGCGACCGTCGGGCGGACCCCGAGCGGCGGGTGCGCGGCGATCGCCGCGGCGATCTCCATCGCCCGCGGGTACGCCCGCCCGGCGGGGACGAGCTCGTTGACGACGCCGTGGCGGTGGGCCTCCTCCGCGTCGAACCAGCGGCCGGTGATCGCGACCTCGTCCGCCCAGGCGCCGCCGCCGCGGTGGCGCAGCAGGCCGGCGTAGCGCGCGCCGCCCAGGCCGCGCGCGGTCTCCGTCACCTGCAGGCGGGTGCCCGCCTCGACGACCGCGATCTCGCACTCCAGGACGAAGCCGAGCGCCATGCCGATCGCGTAGCCGTGGACGGCGGCGATCATCGGCTTCCAGTGCGTCAGGCCCTGCAGCACGTCGTGGGCCTTGGCGTCCGGGGCCTCGGGGCCGCCGTAGGCCCGCAGCTCGGCCTCGGGCCGCAGCTGCCGCTCGCGCACGTCGGCGCCGGACGAGAACGCCCGGCCGGCGCCGCGCAGGACGACGACCCAGACGTCGTCGTCCTCGTCCAGCGCGACCACGGCCGCGCGCAGCGCGCGGACGAGGTCGTCGTTGAACGCGTTGAGGACCCGCGGGCGGTCCAGCGTGATGATCCCGACGTGGCCGTCGCGTTCCACGCGCAGGTGCGGGTGGTCGGCGGGCGGCGCCGCGGGGGAGGGGGCGGAGGTCGACACGCGCTCAGTCCGCCGCGACCGCGCCGCCGTCGCGCAGGTGCTCGGGCCAGATGCCCTGCTTGCCCGGCGAGAGGATCCCGTTGGGGTCCACGGCGTCCTTGATCCGCTCGACGAACCGCATGTACGCGCGGTCGTTGAAGTCGTAGTGCTTCGCGGCGAGGTCCATGAAGTCCAGGTGCGCGCGGTACTCGCCGTAGCCGTGCTCGGCCGCCTTGGCGACGAGGTGCTTGGACGTGTCGTACGCGCCGCGCGCCTGCACCTCGTCGCGCGTGTCGAACGCGATGAACCCGACGTTGATCAGCGAGCGCGCGTTGATCGCGACGCTGCCGACCATGTAGTCGAGGTGCGCGTCGCGCTCGATCGTCTCCCGCAGCAGGCGGTGGACGTCGTAGGCGTCGGCACCACGCATCGGCACGACGGGCGAGAAGCCGATGTGGCCGCCGGCCTCCTCGCCGTACCAGCCGGTCTGGTGCGACAGCGCCATGTTCGGCACGCCGGCGCCGACGAGCTCGGCGGGGTTCTCCAGGCTCGGCGCCTGGTCGGCCGGGATCCTCGTGCCCCACACCTCGGCGCGCGGGATCTGCTCGAACGCCCGCTTGATCTTCGCGAACTGGTGGTCGACGACCGCCTCGTCACCGAACAGGCCCAGGCGGATCAGCCACCGGCCGGACCCGATCTCCTTCGCGATGTGGTCGATCGTGACGTCGGGGATCGGCCCCTCGCCGTCGAACCAGTCCGCCCTCCGGGACGAGCCCGACGCGTAGATCAGCGTGTTGTAGATGACCGGGACGGCCTCGATCGTGCGGTCCAGGCGCAGCCGCCGGAGCGTGTCGACGAGCGGCACGAGGTCGGCCTCGTCCCAGACGCGGACCCAGACGGGGACGTACGCCTCGGGCATCGGGTGCAGCCACAGCCCCATCCGCGTGACGATCCCGAAGTTCGACTGCATGAAGAGCTGGTCGAGCGTCGGACCGAGGCCGCGCTTGTAGAGGTGCCACGCGGGGTTGTCCGTCATCGCGCCCATGCCGGTGCGCAGCAGCTCGCCGTCGGCGAGGACGACCTCCATCCCGCACGGCGCGGAGAAGTCCTGCCCGTACGGCGTGTAGGTCAGGCCGTGCTCGAGCGAGTTGCCGATGACGCTGCCCCAGCCGAGGTCGGTGCAGGACAGCATCAGCCGGTGGCCGCCGGCCTGGATCGCCTCGTAGAGCTCGAGCCAGGTCGTGCCCGGCTCGACGACCGCGTAGCCGAGCTCCTCGTTGATCTCGAGGACCTTGTTCATCCGCCGCAGGCTCATCGTCACCGCGCCGCGGACGCGCGGCGCCGCGCCGCCGTAGCCGTTGTTGCGGCCCTGGCCGTGCGTCCAGAGCGGGATGCGGTGCTCGTTGGCGATCCGGACGACCGCCTGCACCTCCTCCGTGCTCGTCGGCAGGACGACGACGGACGCGACGTACGTGCGCCACGACGCCGGCTCGAACGGGTCGCGGAACTCGTCGGTCTCCGCGGTCGTGGTGAGGACGCCGTCGGCGCCGAGGGCCTCGACGAACTGGTCGATGGCGGCGGACAGGGTCTCCTCGGAGACCCCCGGGGGGAGCAGATCGGTCATCCCGGACCTTTCGTCGTGCGGGGTGGTGGCGACGGCCGGACGCCGTCCTCCCCGTCGGCCGGGCGGCCGACGGATCAGTGCTTATCGTATGCAGAGATACGCGGCGGCGGGGATTTTCTCCTCCCGCGTGCCGCGGCGCCCGATGGCCCGGCGGCGCCGACGACACCGTGCCGCGCCGTCCGCCCCGTGCCGGCGGTGGCCCCGCGCCCGTGGCGGCGACCGGGACCGGGGCCGGCGGCGGGGCGAGCGCCATCAGGCGACCGCGACGCCCGAACGGTCGTCGAGGACGACCTCGTTGGTCGCGATCAGGAGGAGGCGGTCGAGGTCGGCGAACTCCGCGAGGTCCGCGACGACGGCCTTGCGGCCGGGGTGCGACAGGTAGCTCGCCCGCGCCGCGGCACTCGCGAAGCCGAGCTCGGCGACGCCGGCGACGTCCGCGAGCACGCCCTCGGGACGCGAGCGCTCGGTGGCCTCGACGACCTCGCCCGGGCCGATCGGCAGGACGACGTCGTGCACGTAGCGCAGGAGCGGTGCCCGCAGCGGGACGTCGCCCATGACGCGCGCGGCGTGCGCGGTCCACCGCTCCTGGAACGCCTCCCGCGTGACACCGTCCCGTGGGGTGACGAAGGCGAAGACCTTCGCCGCCGTGCCGGGCCGGTCGAGGTGGGGGACCTGCCGCGTCACCAGCGCGCCGCTCGGGATCGGCGCCGCGAAGGCGGTGCACTCGTCCGCGAGCAGGATCGGGAAGTCCGGGGCCGTGCTGAGGCGACGCATGGCCGGGACGCTCGGCATCGTCACGAGGCCGATCCCGTCGTGCTCGCCGGTCCACGCGCCGGGCAGGTACGGGTCGTCGGCGACGGGCGGGTGCTCCTCGACGTCGCAGTGGACGTAGCGCTCGGAGTGCTCCCAGAGCCCGAGGCTCATCGCCAGCGCGCCGTGGCGGCGCCAGCGTGCCGGGAAGGCGTCGCGCGTCAGCGACGGGTGGCGGCGGGCGAGGTAGACCGATGTGACGGAGGTGGGGCCGGGCACGAGCGAGGTCCTTCTGGTCGGGGAGGGGTGGCGTCAGCGGGTGGCGTGCCGGGACAGGCCGGCGGTTCGCGCCACCGCCCCGGTCCCCGCCAGCCACCCGAACGCGATCGCGGCGCCGAGCGTCGCGCCGCCGGAGAAGTAGCCCTCGCCGGTCGGCTCCGCCACGCAGTTGCCCGCGCCGTAGAGCCCCGGGATCGGGGTCCCGTCGGCCCGCAGGACACGCGCCTGCGGGTCGATCCGCGGCCCGCCCTTCGTGTCGAGGGTCCCGGCCGCCACGAGGATGCAGTGGTACGGGCCCTCCGCGCGGAACGGCGCCATCGTCGGGTTGGCGCTGCCGGGGCGGCCGGGGCCGTTGAAGCCGAGCTCGACCGGCGTCTCGCCGCGGCCGAAGTCCTCGTCCTTCCCGGCGCGGGCGAAGCCGCTGAAGCGCTCGATGGTCGCCGCGAGCCGGTCGGCGAAGCCGGCGGCCAGGTCGAATCCGCCGGTGCCGTCGGCCAGCGTCGCCAGGCGCGAGCGGATGTTCGCCGCGAGCTCCTCGAGCGTCGCGCCGCTGATCGGCAGCTCGCGCTCGTCGATGCCGGACGCGCGGACCGACAGCCGGCCGCCGGGGAGCGGGACGGGCCAGCGGGGCTGCCAGTCGAGCTCGTCGCGGGCGACGCCCTCGTCGTAGACCATCATCAGCACGCGGTTGGGCCAGCCGGCCTCGGCGCCGCCGAGGAAGTGCGCGCGCCCGCGGCGGTCGTAGATGTCCTTCTCGTTGACGACGCGGTCGCCCTCGCGGTCGACGATCACCATCGAGTCGCCGTAGGGGACGAAGAGCAGCCAGTCCATGTTGCGCTGCCGGAGCGCCGGCTCGAGCGGCACCTGCGCCCACCAGGCGTTCTCGGTGTTGCCGAGCTCGACGTCGAGCTCCTCGGTCATGCGGAGCAGGTCGCCGACGCCGGTGGGGACCGCGGCGGTGCCGTAGATCGGCCCGCGCAGCAGCTCGTCGCTGAGGGCGGCGTCCTGGCTGAACCCGCCGGTCGCGGCGACGACGCTCGTCGCCCGGAACAGGACGGGCCCGTCGGGGGTGTCGGCGAGCACGCCGGTCACGGCCCCGGCGTCGTCGGTGATCAGGCGCCGGGCGCGGTGGCGGACCAGCAGCTCGACGCCCTCACGACGCGCGGCGGCGTCGAGCTGCGCCCACAGCTCCCGGCCGTCGCCCTGGGTGCCGGCGGTCGGGGCGACGTGGCCCTGCGCGCGGGACGCGTCGTGCTTCGCGGCCTCCGCGCTCTCCTCCGTGTACTCCGGGCCGAGGTGCCGGCCGTACGGGGCGCGGTCGAACTCGGGGAGGTGCTGGTAGGAGGGGAACTCCCCCTTGACCCCGTTGTAGCCGACCATCTCCGTGCTGCGCAGGTGGCCGTGCTCGGCGAGCCAGTCGACGGCCTCGGTCGTCGTGGCGTAGAGCGTGCGCAGCAGCTCGTGGTCGCGCGGGTCCAGCCCGTAGGTGGGGTGGCCGTCGTCGAAGAGGGACGGGTAGCCGACGCGCGCCATGTAGCGGATGGCGTCCGGCTCGGGGTCGGTCAGCCCGCGCGCCCGCATGTGGGAGTTGTTCGGCACCCAGTAGCCGCCGCTCGAGCGGCGGGTCGTGCCGCCGGGCTCGTCGCCGGCCTCGAGCAGGACGACGTCGAGCCCGGCCTCGCGGGCGCGCAGCGCGGCGACGTGGCCGGCGGCACCGGCCCCGACGACCACCACGTCGACGGTGCGTTCTGCGGGGGACTGCTCGGGCGGCGTCATCGCGCTCTCCTCCGGTGCGGCGCACCGGGCTCTGGGTGTCTCCTGTGCCGATCACGGCGACCGGAACGAGCCTAATGATAGCCATAGTAAGCCTGAATGCGGGAACCTCTCGATTTCGCGACGGGCCGCCGGTTCGACGCAGATCGCCAGTGAGGGCGAGTGTTCGGTGGGCTTCGGGCCGTTCCTTGCGGCCCGCAACGGACGCCTCGCCGACAAAACCTTGCACATAGTTACGTTCGTACGTATGGTGATGCCGATCACAGGGCGAGGAGCCCGCAGCGAGCGGACGATCGTCCGCCCGCGCTCACGAGGGGAGAAGCAAGATGAGGCTCAACAGGACCAGGTCCCTGGCCCTCCTAGGTGCCACCGCCGCCCTGGCGCTCGCCGGCTGCGGCGGGGACGACGGGGGCGACACCGAGACCAGCGCCGCCACGACGTCGACGGCCGCGAAGACCACGGCCGCCGCCGACGGCGGCATCTCGCAGGCGACGATCGACACCGCGCTGAAGTTCACCGGGGGCAAGGCCGGCAAGGCCGGCGCCGGTGACCCGATCGTCGTCGGGGTCGTCAACCAGCAGGGCGCCGCGCCCGCGTTCCCCGAGTACCTCGACACCGCGAACGCGGCCACGAAGTTCGTCAACGCCGACCTCGGCGGGGCGGGAGGCCGGCCGCTCAAGCTCGAGCCGTGCATCGTCCAGAGCGAGGAGGACGGCCAGAAGTGCGCGGCCGAGTTCCTCTCCAAGAAGATCGACATCGCCGTCTGGACCCTGGGGATCGCCGGGAACGGCTCCTTCTACAAGACGGTCGGCGGCAAGTTCCCGGTGCTCGTCTCCGCCGCCGCCACCGGCCCGGACTCCACCACCCCGCACGTCTACGAGTTCGACGGCGGCGCCAACTCCACGCTGAACGCCTTCGCGGTCGCCGCGACGAAGATCGGCAAGAAGGTCGCGATCGTCGCGACCGGCAACGACTCGGGCAAGTTCACGACCGGCGAGGTGCTGATGCCGATGCTCAAGAAGCTCGGCGCCGACACGAAGGTCGCGTACTACCCGGACACGGCGACGACGCCCGAGATGGTCTCGGCCGTCCAGGCCTCCGGTGCCGCGAGCGCCGACGTCGTGATCTTCAACCCGGCCGCCGCCTCGCAGTGCAACTCCGTCTACGACGCGATGAAGCAGCTCGGGGTCGAGAAGCCCGTCGTCACCTCCTCCATCTGCGCGGCCGACGAGGTCGCCGACCACACCGGGGGCGGGCCCGAGGGCTGGACGTTCGCGAGCTACGCGTCGAACCCGCGGGTCACCGCGGACGCGGACGGGCAGGCGTTCAAGAACGCGCTGGAGACCTACGGCGCGCCCAAGGCGGTCAACAGCGGCTACACGCTGAAGACCTTCGGCGACCTGCTGGCGATCGTGAAGTGGACGAACGAGATCGGGGCCGACAAGGTGTCGCCCGCGACCTACGAGTCCGCGATCAAGGCGTTCAAGGGCCCCGCCTTCGGCGTCCCCGGCCCCATGTCCTGCGGGTCGCAGAAGGGCTTCGTGTCCGTCTGCGGCAGCGCTGCCCGGATGAGCACCTACAAGGGCGGTACCTGGTCCACCGCCGGCGACGTCCCGCTCGGCTGATCCCATGGCGACCGACGCACCGACGCTCCCGGTCGAGGAGCCCACGAAGGCGCCGCCCGCGGCGCCCACCGAGCCCGGTCCGCGCGCTGCGGGCCGGCGCCCCCAGGTCAAGCACGGCGCCTGGGCGGTCATCGCCGTCCTGGCGATCGTCCTGCTGGCCAACGACACGCAGGCCATCCAGTCCCTCCTGCTCGGAGCCGGCAGCGGCTCCCTGATCGCGGCGCTCGCCCTCGGCGTCGTCGTGACCTACCGCGGCTCGGGCGTCATCAACATCGCCACCGGCGCGATGGCGATGTACGCGACGTACGTGTTCAACGCCCTGAACACCGACGGCAAGCTCCTCGTGATCGGCTGGAAGGTCGACATCGGCGGACCCGTCGGGTTCATCCCGGCGCTGATCATCACGGTGGCGGTCGCCGCGATCTGGGGCGGCCTGCTCTACCGGGTGATCTTCGCCCCGCTGCGCACCGCGTCGCCGGTCGCGAAGGTCGTCGCGTCCGTCGGCCTGCTGCTCGTCATCCAGTCGGTCATCGTGCTCGCGTTCACCGCGACGCCGGTGCCGATCAAGGCCACGCTCAGCGCGGACTCGGTCAAGCTGCCGGCCGACATCGTCGTGCCGGTCAACCAGCTGATCCTCTGCGGCGCGGTGATCGTCGCGGCCACCGCGCTGTGGGCGATCTACCGCTTCACCGGCTTCGGCCTCGCGACCCGCGCGGCCGCCGAGGACGAGCGGCACCTGGTGCTGCTCGGCCACTCGCCGACGATCGTCAGCGGCGGCAACTGGGTCTTCTCCGGCATCGTCGTCGCGCTGTTCGCGGTCCTCGCCGCGCCGGTCAACGGCACCGCGGACCCGACGACCACCACGCTGCTCGTCGTCCCGGCGCTCGCCGCCGCGCTCGTCGGCCGCTTCACGTCGTTCGGCGTCGCCGCGGCCGCCGGCCTGGCGATCGGCATGCTGCAGGCGCTGATCCAGTACCTCGGCACGAAGGGCTGGTACCCCCAGTCCGCGGGCTCGCCGATCCCGGGCGTCGCCGAGACGGTCCCGCTGGCGATCATCCTGGTCGTCCTCGCGTTCCAGCGGAAGGGCCTGCCGAGCCGCGGCTCGCTGGGCAACGTCCGGCTGCCGTTCTCGCCCACGCCCCGCCACGTCGGCCCCAAGCTGATCGCCGGCCTCGTGGTCGGCATCGGCGGCTTCCTCGTGCTCGGCCCGACGTGGCGCCTGGCCGAGGTCAACTCGGTCGTCGGCATCGCGATCTGCCTGTCGTTCGTGATCCTGATCGGCTTCGTCGGCCAGGTCTCGCTCGCCCAGATGGCACTCGCCGGCTTCGCGGGCTTCGCGATGGCCAAGCTGTCGTCCTCGGCGGGCATCGGCTTCCCGTTCGCACCGATCCTGGGCGCGCTCTCGGCCGCCGTCGTCGGCGTGCTCGCGGCGCTGCCGGCGCTGCGCCTCCGAGGGGTCCAGCTGGCGGTGGTCACCATGGCCGCCGCGGTCGCGATCCAGAGCCTCGTGTTCAAGAACCCCGACTGGGCCGGGGGCCTGCGGGGCGCCGTGGTCTCCCCGCCGAAGCTGTTCGGCCAGGAGTTCGGGCCGATCACGCCGACGAGCCTCGGCGACGGGCAGATCCCCAACCCGTGGTTCGGCATCTTCTGCGTGCTCGTCGTCGTCGCGCTCGCCGGGCTCACCAGCCTGCTGCGTTCCTCGGGGCTCGGCCGGCGGATGCTCGCCGTGCGGGCCAACGAGCGCTCGGCCGCGGCGGCCGGGATCTCGGTCCGCCAGACGAAGATCGCCGCCTTCGGGATCTCGGCCTTCGTGGCCGGCCTCGCGGGCGCCCTCTCCGGCTACCGCTTCGGGTCCGTCACGCCCGACTACTTCGGCGTCTTCGCGTCGCTGTCGTTCCTGGCCTTCGCCTACATGGGCGGGATCTCGAGCGTCACCGGCGCGGTGATCGGCGGGCTGCTGGTCACCAACGGCCTGGTCTTCACCGCGCTGCGCGAGTGGGTCGGGCTCGGCCCGGACTACGCGGTGCTCGTCGGCGGCCTCGGCCTGGTGCTCACCGTCGTCGCGAACCCGGACGGCATCGCCGGCCAGACGCGCATCTTCTGGGAGCAGTTCAAGCGCCGACGGGCCTCCGGGCCCCCGGCGTCCCGCGAGCCGGGCGGCCCGGTCGCGGCCCCGCCGTCCACCACCGTCCAGGAAGGCCGATGACCATGAGCACCCCGCTGCTGCAGGCCCGCGGCGTCACCATCTCCTACGGTGGCGTCCGGGCGAACGAGGACGTCAGCATCACGGTCGACCACGGCCGCTTCGTCGGCCTGATCGGGGCCAACGGCGCCGGCAAGACGACGTTCGTCGACGCCGTGTCGGGCTTCACGCCGCTCACCGCGGGCTCGGTCCTGCTGGACGGCGAGGACATCTCGCTCGTCCGGCCGGACGAGCGCTCGCGGCGCGGCCTGGTCCGCACGTTCCAATCGCTCGAGCTGTTCGACGACCTGAGCGTCTGGGACAACGTCCTCGTCGCGTGCGACCCGGTATCGCTCTGGCGCCTGCCCCGCGACCTCTTCCGCCGCCGGCTCCCGGCGCCGGTCCAGGAGCGGGCCGACTGGGCGATCGACGTCCTCGGCATCGGCGACCTGCGCGAGCGGCTGCCGCAGGACCTCTCCAACGGCCAGCGCAAGCTCGTCGCCCTGGCCCGCGCGCTGGCCGCCCGGCCGAAGCTCCTGCTGCTCGACGAGCCCGCGTCCGGCCTGGACAGCGAGGAGTCGCGCGAGCTCGGCGTCGTGCTCCGCGGGCTGCTCGGGCACGGCATGTCGGTCTTCATGGTCGACCACGACATGAGCCTCGTGCTCGCCGTGTGCGACGAGATCAACGTCCTCGACTTCGGCCGCATCGTCGCGTCGGGGACCCCCGCCCAGATCCGCACCGACCCCGCCGTGATCGCGGCGTACCTCGGGACGGAAAGCACCGACGACGTGGCGCTCGACGCCGCGCACGCCTAGGAGGCATCGACATGGTCATCCAGCTCCGGGGACTCTCGACCGGGTACGCCGGCGTGCCGGTCGTCCGCGACCTCGACCTCGACGTCGACGAGGGGGAGGTCGTCGGCCTGCTCGGCCCCAACGGCGCCGGCAAGACGACGACGCTGCTCGCGATCTCGGGCATGATCCGCCCGCTCGCGGGCGAGATCGAGGTCCTCGGCTCGCGGCCCTCGACGCGACAGCCGCACCTGCTGCCGCGGCGCGGGCTCGCCCACGTCACCGAGTCGCGCAACCTCTTCTACGAGCTGACCGTGAAGGAGAACCTGCGGCTCGGGCTGCGCGGCTCCAAGGCGGACAAGGCGAAGGGGATGTCCGACGCGTTCGAGCTCTTCCCGGCGCTCGTCCCGCTGGCGGACCGCCGCACGGCGCTGCTGTCCGGCGGCGAGCAGCAGATGCTCGCCGTCGCCCGCGCGCTGGTGTCGCGGCCGAAGGTCCTCCTGCTCGACGAGATGAGCCTCGGCCTCGCGCCGGTCATCGTCGAGCGCCTGCTCGCCGCGGTGCGCGACGTCGCGTCGCGCACCGGCTGCGCGATCGTCCTGGTCGAGCAGCACGTCCACCTGGCGCTGCGCGTCGTGGACCGCGCGTACGTGCTCGCCCACGGCACGGTCTCGATGTCGGGTACGGCCGAGGAGCTGAACGCCCAGCGCGCCGTCCTCGAGAGCTCGTACCTCGGCGACTTCGCCCTGGACGACGGCGCGACCGACGCCGCCCCGGGGGCGTCGGCGGTCGCTGCCGGCTGACCCCGGTCCCGCGGGGGCGGGCCGCCCGGGTCAGTCCGGCGGGGTCCGCACCGCCATCGTGACCTCGTTGGTCGCGACGAGGACCGTCCGCGCGGGGTCGGTGAACGTCGCCAGGTCGTCCGCCAGGCCCGCCCGGTCGGGGTGGGCGAGGTAGGCGTCGCGGTCGGCGATCGAGGCGAAGCCGAGCTCCGCCACGCCGGCGACCTCCGCGAACGAGCCGGCGGGCGGCTCCGCGTCGGACGCGGCCGAGCGGTTGTGGACGTAGCGCGTCAGCAGGCCGGCGAGGCTCTCGTGGCGCATCACGAGGCCCGCGTGGGCCGCCCAGCGCTCGTGGAACGCGACGCGCGTCAGGCCGGGCGCGGGCACCAGGAAGCCGAGGACCCGGACCGTCGTGCCCGGCCGCTCGAGGACCGGCCACTCGGTGGTCAGGACCGCGCACTCCTCGATCAGGCCCGAGAACGTGCCGTGCTCGTCGTTGCGCAGCCGCGGGTAGTCCCGGTGGGCGTGGAAGGCCGCGAAGGCCTCCGGCGAGGGCATGAAGACCGTCCCGACCGCGTCGTGCTCGCCGCTCCAGCGGTCGGGCAGCTGCCCGTCGCGGTCGCGCGGCGGGTCGGGGTCGACGTCGCCGTGGGCGTAGCCGCTCGTGTGCCGCCACATCGGCAGGCTCATCGCGAGCGCCCCGTGGCGGCGCCAGCGGTCGGTGAAGCTCTCGCGGGTCAGCCCCGGGTGGCGGCGGGCGAGGTAGACCGCCTTCACCTCGGCGCTCACGACCCCGCCCCCGTCCGCCCGTGCGCGCCGGTCATCCGCCGAGGGTGAAGTCGGGCGGGTAGGCCGTGTGCGAGACGGTGGTCGTCTCGAGCCGCAGGCGGTACAGGTCGATCGTGCGGAAGCGCCAGGCGCCGTCGATCCGCACGTAGCGCTCGACGTAGTGACCCCAGCCCCGGAGGGACTGCACCGGCTGCGGGTTGGTCGGGTGCGGGGTGCCCGGGGGGAAGACGAGGTAGTCCTGCATGGACCAGATGCCGCGCGCCTCGTCCGGCCCGAGGACCTCGAGCTCGGACTGCTGACCCTGGTGCATCGTCCGGATGTCGTCCAGGACGCCCGAGATGCCCGAGACGATCCCGTCCCGTCCGTCGCACGAGAAGCCGGCCGAGTGGTCCGTGAACGTGGCGTCGGAGGCGAAGAGCGTCCCGAACGCCTCCCAGCGCTTCGTGTCGACGTATCGCCAGTAGCGGGCCTTCAGCGTGCGAAGCTCCTCGAGGGCGAGGAGCAGCTCGACGCCCGCCGGCGCGATCGCGGTCTGCGGAGTCATCAGCGGCGTCCGTTCGTATCAATGGCCATGATAGGCACGATAAACGTGGCGCGGTCGGTGCGGTGAGAACTTCGCCGGAGCAGGGGCAACGGGGTGCGCCGGCCGCCTGCCGGCGCCCTATACTCGCCAACCATGGCGAAGGTTGAGCGTGATACCGACGTCGGCGGCGAGGCCTCCGACCCCAGTCCGGGCCCCGCCAAGCCCCGGGCCATCAACCTGGCGACGAAGCGGCAGCTGAAGCGCTCCGAGACGATCGCCCGCGACCTCGCCGAGTACATCGTGGAGTCGCAGCTGCCCGCCGGCGCCATGCTCCCGCGGGAGAAGGACATGGTCGAGCAGCTCGGCGTCGGTCGCACGACGCTGCGCGAGGCGCTGCGGATCCTCGAGACTCGTGGCGTCCTCACGATCCGCTCCGGCCCGGGCGGCGGCCCGGTGGTGCGGCACCCGCAGCCGAACGACCTCTCCGAGTCGCTGACGCTGATCCTCCAGTTCCAGCGCGCGACGATGATCGAGGTCCTGGACGCGCGCATCCTGTTGGAGGCCTCCGCGGCCCGCCTGGCGGCGTCGCACATCACGACGGCGGAGATCGCCCGGCTGCGGGCGATCAACTCCGAGCTCGAGGGCGACGACGTCTCCACCGAGGCCGGCATGGACGCCAACGAGCGCTTCCACCGGATCATCGGCAGCACGACCGGCAACGTCGTGATCCAGATCTTCCTCGAGACGCTGCTCGCGGTCGCCGACAGCGGCGCCGACGAGTTCCGTCACACGCGGGCGTTCCGCGAGACGGTCGTCGAGGGGCACAACGAGATCATCGACGCGCTCGAGGCGCGGGACCCCGACGGCGCGGCCGACGCGATGGCCCGCCACGTCTCCGCCGGCAAGCGCGGGCGGATCGAGCAGAACCGCGACCTCATGTCGCGGTCGCTGCGCTGGGTCCAGTGACCGCCTGACGGTCCGCCGGGCGCGCGCCCGGCGGGTGTCGCGCGCCGGCGGGGCCGGGGCGCCCGCGCTCAGGCGACGCGGTCGCCGAGCGGCGCCGGGACCATCCCGAGCTTGCGCGTCTCGGGGTCCGGCAGCTGCGGGGCCCAGCGGGTGAACCACTTGTGGCCCGCCTCGTCCCACGTGCCGGGAACGTAGTTCTCGTCGTCGTGGATGAGCTGCATGTCGCAGTAGTACTCGATCATCATGTTCGCCGGCCCCTGGATGTAGGCCGCGATGTTGCGCCCCATCCCGTGCCGGACGGGGCCGGCCAGGAGGCTCTCCCCGCGTCCGTCGAGCAGGTCGCCCAGGCGCCCGAGGTCGGCGATGCTCTCGACCTTCCACGCGTGGTGCTGGAGGACCCCGGGGCCGACGAGCGCGCCGATCCCGTGGTGCTCGAAGTTGCAGCGCAGGAACGCCCCGCCGCGGAACGCGTCGGAGATGCGGAAGTCGAGGACCTCGGTCAGCACCTCGATCAGCGGGGCCGGCTCTGCGACGCCGAAGTTCACGTGGCCGAAGCGGCTGGGGCGGACTCCCACGGGGCTGAAGGCCGGCTGGTCCATCGGCATGCCGGTGTAGACCTCGATCACGAACCCGCCGGGGGCGACGAACGCGAGCCCGTCGCGGAAGCAGTCGTTGATCGGCTCGTCCCGCAGGAGCGGGATCCCGCGGCGCGCGAGGCGATCGCGGATCTCGTCCAGCGCGGCGGCGCTGGAGGCCTCCAGGCCGATGTGGTCGACCGCGTCGTGGTCGGCCTGGACGTACTGCAGCGAGTGGTGCGGCTCGCCCTCGGTGAGGTAGTGGCGGGCGCCGTGCACGCCGCTCAGCCGCAGGCCCATCGTCGTCGTGGCGTGCTCGACCGCCGCCTCGACGTCGCGGACCCTGAGGGCCACGTGGCCGACGGCCGAGATGACCTTGGTGTTCATGGAGCTGCTCCCGTCGCTGGTCGTCCGAATCCGTCCCGGATCCGATTCATGGTCATAGTAGTCACATGCCTCGGGCCCGTGGGGTCGGATGCCCGTAGGCCGTTCTTCCGGCCGATCGATTCCCAATTGGATGACAAAGATCGCTACTATGGTCACGAATGCACGACCGACTGCAGAGCCCGCCCCGGCGGCCACGGCACCAGCCGTCCCCGGGCCCCGCGGCCGCGGCCCCACGACGAGGTGAAGACGCACGATGACGGCCCTCCCGCCCGGCGAGATCCTGTGGACGCCCGCCCCCGATGCCCGCGAGGCCACGCGCCTCGGCCGGTACATGACGTGGCTCCGCGACGAGCGCGGTCTGGCCTTCGACGGCTACGAGGACCTGTGGGCGTGGTCGGTCGCCGACCTCGACGCCTTCTGGCGGACGATCTGGGACCACTTCGACGTCGTCGCCCACGCGCAGCCGACCGCCGTCCTCGGCACGCGGACGATGCCGGGCGCCGAGTGGTTCCCGGGCGCGCGCCTGAACTACGCGGAGAACGTCCTGCGGGCCGGCGACGACGACGAGGTCGCGATCGTCGCGCACTCGCAGACGCGTGGGACCACCGAGACCACCCGCGGGGAGCTGCGCGAGGAGGTCCGCCGCGTCCGCGAGGGGCTGCGGCGGCTCGGCGTCGGGCCGGGCGACCGGGTCGCCGGCTACGTCGCCAACACGCCCGAGGCCGTGATCGGCCTGCTCGCCAGCGCGAGCCTCGGCGCGATCTGGGCGGCCTGCCCGCCGGAGTTCGGCACCCAGAGCGTGCTGGACCGCATCCGGCAGATCGACCCGAAGGTCCTGATCGCCGTCGACGGGTACCGCTACGGCGAGAAGGTCGTCGACCGCTCCGCCGTCGTCGCCCAGCTGCGCGACGAGCTGCCGCACCTGGCGGCGACCGTCTCGATCCCGTACCTCGACCCGGACGCCGCCGCGCCGGAGGGGACCGTCCCGTGGGCGGAGCTGCGCGCGATCGACGCGCCGATGGACTACGAGCCCGTGGCTTTCGACCACCCGCTGTGGATCCTCTTCTCGTCCGGAACGACCGGCCTGCCGAAGCCGATCATGCACGGCCACGGCGGCATCGTCCTCGAGCACCTGAAGATGGGGGCGCTGCAGCAGGACCTCGGTCCCGGCGACCGCTTCCTCTTCTTCTCCACCACCGGCTGGATGGTCTGGAACCGCGTGGTCTCGGCGCTGATGGTCGGGGCGAGCGTCGTCCTGATCGACGGCGATCCGACGTACCCGCAGCTCGACCAGCTGTTCCGCACGGTCGCGGAGGACGGCGTGACGGTCTGGGGCGTCTCGGCGACCTACCTGATGATGTGCCGTGAGACGGGGGCGGTCCCGCGCGAGCGCTACGACCTCTCCCGCCTGCGGGCGATGTTCGCAGCCGGCTCGCCGGTGCCGATCGAGGGCTACCGCTACGTCTACGCCGACGTCGCGCCCCACGCCCACTTCTACTCCGGCAGCGGCGGCACCGACATCTGCAGCGGCATCTGCAGCGGCACGCCGCTGACGCCCGTCACCGCCGGCGAGATCTCCGCCCGCATGCTCGGCGTCGCGGCCCAGGCCTTCGGGCCCGACGGCACCCCGGTGGTCGACGAGGTCGGCGAGCTCGTCATCACCGAGCCGATGCCGTCGATGCCCCTCGGGTTCTGGGGCGACGACGACGGGTCGCGCATGCACGACAGCTACTTCGACGTCTTCCCCGGCGTCTGGCGCCACGGCGACCGCTTCGTCGTCTCGTCGCGCGGGACGTGCAACGTCACCGGCCGGTCGGACGCGACGCTCAACCGCGGCGGCGTCCGGCTCGGGACCGGCGAGATCTACGACGTGATCGAGCGCCTGCCCGAGGTCGCCGACAGCGTCGCGGTCCACCTCGAGGGCGAGGTCGGCGGTCGCGGGGACCTGCTGCTGTTCGTCGTCCTGCGGCCCGACGCGGTCCTCGACGACGACCTGCGCCGGCGGATGGCCCAGGAGCTGCGCCGCCAGCGCTCCCCGCGCCACGTCCCGGACGAGGTCTACGCGGTCGCCGCCGTCCCGCGGACCCTGACGGGCAAGAAGCTCGAGGTCCCGGTCAAGCGCGTGATGCAGGGCGCCGACGTCGAGACCGTCGCCAGCCGCGGCGCGCTGCTGGACCCCGACGCGATGGACGCGTTCGTGACGCTGGCCGCCGAGCGCGCCGGCCGCGAGGCGCTGCGATGAGCTTCGGGGCGGTCCACCACGTGGGCGTCGTCGTCCCCGAGCTGGAGTCCGTGCGGCTGCTGCTGGAGCGCGCGGGCGTCGGCGTGGTCGACGAGCCGGTCGCGGAGCCCGCCCTCGGCATCGAGGTCATGTGGGCGCACCTCGACGGGCTCGACCTCGAGTTCGTCCGGCCGCTGCACGACGACACCCGCGCGGCGCGCGTGCTCGCCGACGGCGAGGGCGGGCTGCACCACGTGGCGTTCGCCGTCGAGGACCTCGACGCCGAGCTGGACCGGCTGGCCGGCGACGACGTCGGCACCGTGGGCCCGCCCCGCGACGGCGTCAGCGGATCGCGGATCGCGTTCCTCGATCCCGCGGCGACCGGCGGCACCCTCATCGAGCTCGTCGAGCCCCGGACCGGCGGACCGGTCCCCGTTCCGGACACCACCACCGGCGGCGCGTCCGCGCCGCACACCCGATGACCGCCCCCCGCGGGCGGTCCACCCAGGAAGAGGCGCAGATGGACGACGTGGAGATCCCCGTGCTGATCGTCGGCGGCGGCGCTGCCGGCCTGTCGACGTCACTGATGCTCGGGCAGCTGGGCACCGAGTCGCTCGTGATCGAGCGACACCCGGGCACGGCGATCCTCCCGAAGGCGCACGTCATCCACAGCCGCACGATGGAGATCCTCCGCGCGTTCGGGCTCGACGACGCGGTGCGCGAGATCGGCAGCCCCGCCGGGACCTTCGAGCGGACCACCTGGTACACGAGCCTCGGCGGCGACGAGCCGTGGGACGGCCAGATCCTCTACAGCGTCCCGTCGTGGTCCGGGTCCGACCTGCAGCCGTACTACGAGCGGATCACCGGGTCGCTGATGGCGAACCTGCCGCAGCACCTGCTCGAGCCGCTGCTGCGGCGCCGGGCGGAGGAGGTCAACGGCGCCGACCGCGTCCGCTTCCACCACGAGCTCGTCACGCTGGAGGACGGGGACGGGGACGGGGTCCGGGCGACGGTCCGCGACCGCACCAGCGGCGAGACCTACGGGGTCCGGGCGCAGTACGTCGTCGGGGCCGACGGGGGCAAGACCGTCGGGCAGATGCTCGGCATCGAGATGGTCGGACCGAAGCCGTTCGTCGACGTCGTGTCGCTGACCTTCGACGCGGACTTCTCGCCGTACCTGCAGGAGGACGACTCGCTGATCCGGCTGTTCCTGCGCCCGAACGTCGACGGCACCGTGCGCCGCTTCAGCATCATCGCCAGCGGCCCCGACCCGTGGGATCGCCACTGCCGGCACTGGCGCAGCGGCGTCGTGCTGCCCCCGGGCTCCGAGAAGCACCCCGAGGACTACACGGTGCAGAACGCCGTGGACGACCTGCGCAAGCTGTTCGAGCTGCCGGAGCTGGAGATCGAGAACGTGCGGATGAGCCACTGGCTCGTCGAGTCGGTGCTCGCCGAGCGCTTCCGCTCCGGCCGGACGTTCCTCATCGGGGACGCCGCGCACCGCCACTCGCCGATGGGCGGCCTCGGCCTCAACACCGGCGTCCAGGACGCGCACAACCTCGCGTGGAAGCTCTCGGCCGTCGTCGACGGCGACGCGGACCCGTCGCTGCTGGACTCCTACGAGGCCGAGCGGCTGCCCGTCGCCCGCCGCCGGGTGGAGTTCGCGACGTTCTCGTTCTTCAACCACCTGTCGGTCGGCGGCTCGTTCGGCACCGTGCCCGGCGCCGACCCGGAGTTCAACCGCGGAGTCCTGACCGCGCTGTTCTCCGACACCCCCGAGGGCGAGATGCGCCGCGCGGACCTCCAGGAGGTCTTCCACACCCTGCGCCGCGAGTTCCAGCACGCGGACCTCGACCTCGGCTACGAGTACGCCGACAGCCCCGCCGTCGTCCCCGACGGCACCGACGCGCCGCCGCGCGATCCGGTCGGCCACGTCTACCACCCGGTCGCGCGGCCCGGCCACCGCCTGCCGCACGCGTGGTTCACCACGGCGGACGGCGACCGCGTCGCTGCCCACGACGTCGTCCGGCAGGACGCGTTCGTCCTGTTCGTCGGCGACGACGGCGAGGACTGGGTGCGCGCGGCCGCGGCGACCGGTCGGGACCGGCGCTTCCCGATCGTCGTCCGCCGGGTCGGCCCGGGCGGCGACCTGGGCGACCCCGACGGCACCTGGGCCGCCCTGCGCGGGCACGGCGAGGACGGGGCGGTCCTCGTCCGGCCCGACGGCCACGTCGCGTTCCGCGCCCACGGTCGCGTTGCCGACCCGACCGGCGCGCTCCAGAGCGCCCTGGGCCGGGTGCTGGGCACGCCGACCGCGCCGACGACGGCAGCCGTCCCGGTCCCTGATCCGGCGCCCACCACCCCGTCGGCCGTCCCGGCCTGACCACCCCGTCTCCCGCACACCACGCACCGAAGGACCACCCATGGCCGACCTCGAGTACACCCGCGAAGACGGGATCGCGACGATCCTGCTGAACCGCCCCGCACGGAAGAACGCCTTCACGCTCGCGATGATCGACGCCTGGCGCGACGCGCTGGTCGAGGCCCGCGCCGACCCCGACGTGCGCGTCGTCGTCGTCCGCGGCGAGGGCGACGCCTTCTGCGGCGGCGTCGACCTCGGTCGCGTCGACAGCGAGATGGGCGACGGGCCGTTGGAGTTCAAGGAGATCCTGCGCGAGCGGATCCAGCGGATCCCGCTGGCGGTCGAGGACCTCGACAAGCCCTACATCGCGGCGATCAGCGGCCCGGCGATCGGCGCCGGCCTCGACATGGCGCTGATGGCCGACATCCGCGTGGGCTCCGCGTCCGCGCTGCTGGGCGAGAGCTACATCAACGTCGGCTTCGTCCCCGGCGGCGGCGGCGCGTATTACCTGCCCCGCATCGTCGGGATCCCGAAGGCGTTCGAGCTGTTCCTCACCGGCGAGTTCATCGGCGGCGAGGAGGCCCACCGCATCGGCCTGCTCAACCAGCTCTACAGCGACGAGGACTACCTCGAGCGCACCTACGCGCTCGCCGGGCGGATCGCGAGCGCCAACCCGGTGTCCGCCCGCATGCTGAAGCGGTCGATCTACCAGTCGGCGAACACGGACCTGCGCACCGCGCTGGACCTCGTCTCGTCGCACATGGGGATCATCCGGTCGACCCCGAAGTCCCGCGAGGACTTCACCGCCACGCGGGCGCGGGTGACCGGCGCGTGAGCACGAGTCCCGCCACGGCGGCGACGGGGGCCGACGAGCTCACCGTCGTCGTCCGCGACCGCGTCGCGTACGTGACGATCGACCGCCCGGCGCGCCGCAACGCGCTGAGCATCGACGTCAACCGCCGCCTGGTCGAGACGTTCGTCGCGCTGGACGAGGACGACGACGTCTGGGCGATCGTCCTCAGCGGGGCGGGCGACCGGGCGTTCTGCTCGGGCGCGGACCTGCAGGAGATGGAGGAGAACCAGCGCCTGCACGGCGTCGGCCCGCGGCGCCCGATGCGGTCGCCCCGCCGCGACGTCCACGAGGTGGTGTTCGAGACCACGAAGCCGACGATCGCCGTGATGAACGGCCCGGCGCTCGGCGCCGGCTTCGAGCTCGCGCTGGCGTGCGACCTGCGCGTCGCGGCCGAGCACGCGTGGGTGTCGCTGCCCGAGGCCAAGCGCGGCCTCGGCTCGAACTTCGGCTCCGTGATGCTGACGCGGCTGCTGCCGCGCGCGCTCGCGCTGGAGCTCCTGTACCTGGGCGAGCCGCTGAGCGCGCAGGACGCGCTGCGCTGGGGGCTCTTCAACCGCGTGGTCCCGGCCGAGGACCTGGAGGCGACGGCCGAGGAGCTCGTCCGCGCGCTCGTCGCCAACGCCCCGCTGTCGGTCCGGCGCTTCAAGAACGTCGCGACCAAGGCGTGGTCGCTGCCCGTCGCGGCGGCGCTGCGCCTGGACCTCGGCCCGGACACGTACGGCAGCGAGGACCGCGTCGAGGGCGTGGCCGCCTTCAACGAGGGCCGCGCCCCGCGGTGGGCCGCGCGATGAGCGCCGCCCCGCCCCACCACCAAGCACACGACCACGGAGCACACGGATGAGACTCGCGACGGCACGGATCGACGGAGCGACGCGCGCGGTGCGCGTCGAGGGGGAGCAGGCGGTGGTCCTGCCCTGGGCCGACGTCGGCGCGCTCCTGGAGAGCGGCGCGGACTGGCGCGAGCGCGCGGCGCAGGAGGCGGGGGAGACCGTCGCGCTCTCCGGCCTCGAGCTGCGCCAGCCGGTGTCGCGCCCGGAGAAGGTCTTCTGCGCCGGCCTGAACTACGGCCGGCACGTCCACGAGACGGGCCGCAAGGTCGCGGAGCACCCGACGATCTTCGCCAAGTTCTGGCGCAGCCTGATCGGGCCGTACGACCCGATCGTGCTGCCCGGCAACTCGGACCGGGTGGACTGGGAGGCCGAGCTCGTGGCGGTCATCGGCACGCCGGTCCGCCACGCCGACGAGGAGACGGCCCTGGCCGCCGTCGCGGGCTACACGATCGCCAACGACGTCTCGATGCGCGACTGGCAGGTGAAGTCCTCGGAGATGCTCGCCGGCAAGGCGTTCGAGGCCGCCACGCCCGTGGGGCCGTTCGTCGTGACCGGCGACGAGATCGGCGACGGCGAGGACCTGCTGCTGCAGGGCTTCGTCGACGACGAGGAGGTGCAGTCCGCGTCCACGGCCGAGGTCGTCTTCTCGACCGCGCAGCTGATCTCGTACATCAGCGGGTTCATCACGCTCGTCCCCGGCGACCTGGTGCTGACCGGCACGCCGTCGGGCATCGGCGCGGTCCGCAAGCCGCCGCGCTTCCTGCAGCCCGGCGAGGAGCTGCGCACCCGCATCGAGGGGATCGGCGAGCTGCGCAACCCGGTCCTCGCGCCGGCCGAGGCGCCGGTCCCGGCGTGACCGGATCGCCCCCCGCGGCGCGCACCGGTCACCCGCCGCTGGACGCGGCGGCGGCCGCCGCCGCGGTGGGCGCGGTCCTGCCCCCGAGCGTCCGGGAGTGGGACGCCGACCAGGCGATCCTCTACCACCTGGGCGTCGGCGCCGGCCACGAGCCGCCCGGCCCGCGGGCGCTGCGCCGGGTCTACGAGCGCGACCTCGAGGTCCTGCCGGGCTTCGCCGCCACCGTCGCCCACCGGACGGGCACGGCGTTCGATGCGATCCCCGGCCTGCGGCTGCAGCGCCGGTTCGCGGTGCACGCGGAGCAGGAGGTCGTCCTGCACCGGCCGATCCCGCCCGCCGCGCGCGCCGAGACGACGGGGCGCGTGACCGAGATCGCCGACACCGGCCGCCACGCGCTGGTCCGCATCGCGACCGAGACGCGGATCGACGGCGAGCCCTGCTTCTCGTGCCGCTTCGGGATCGTCCTGCGTGGCGCCGGGGGCTTCGGGGGGCCGCCGCCCACGCCCGGCGGCGGTCCGCCCCGGGACGCGTCGGCGCGCGAGGACGGGCGCTCGCCCGACCTGCGCCTCGCCGCCGCCGTGTCCGAGCGCCAGGCGCTGCTCTACCGGCTGCTCGGGGACCACAACCCGCTGCACGTCGACCCGGAGCACGCGCGGGGCGTCGGATTCGACGGGCCGATCGTGCACGGGATCTCGACGTTCGGGACCGCGCTGCGCATCCTGGTCGACGACGCGCTGGAGGGCGACACCGGCCGCGTGACGTCCGCCCGGGCGCGGTTCTCCGGCGTCGTGCTGCCCGGCGACGACCTGGCCTTCGACGTCTGGTGGACCGGGGAAGGGGCGACGCTCGAGGTCCGCGCGCCGGCTCGGGACGCGCTCGTCATGAGCGCGTCGGTGGGGCTGCGGTCCGACGTGCCCGGCCCGCCCGCCGATCGGGCTTGACGCGGGCGCGCGGACGGGAGTAGCCTCCTGCCGAAATCAATGAACATAGTAGCTATGAGTTGCAGGCAGTCGGGTGGCGCGGCGTCGCCCCCGACCCGGGGCGGGCCGCCGGTCCGCCCCGAGGACCATCTCTCGGAGAACGGGCAGGGAACAGCATGAGCGAGCAGGCTGCGCAGTCGGAGCTGCACACGGACGTGGTCGTCGTCGGGGCGGGGGCGGCGGGCCTCTCGGCCGCGCTGGGGGCGGCGTCCACCGGGCGCGACGTCGTCGTCCTCGAGGGCGCGCCGGTCATCGGCGGCTGCACCTCCAAGTCCTCCGGCGGGGTGTTCATCCCGAACAACCGCTTCCTCCGCGACCAGGGCGTGGAGGACGGCCGCGAGGACGCGGTGCGGTTCATGTCCCGCGTCGGCTTCCCGCAGGACTACGACGCCGACGCCGAGCGCTTCGGGCTCTCCGAGCTCGACCACGAGCTGATCGTCACCTACTACGACGAGGCCAGCCGGATCGTCGACCTGCTCGAGGACGAGGGAGTCCTGACGCTCGCGCCGATGGGCTCGATCTCGCAGGATCCGCGCGGCTTCCCGAGCTACCACTCGGAGTTCCCGGAGGAGAAGGTCGGCTACGGCCGGACGCTGAACCCGCAGGACTGGGCCGGGGTCGAGGGCTACGGCGTCGAGCTGATCACGCAGCTCGCCCGCGGCGTCCAGCGCCACGGCGTGCGGCTCTTCACCGACCACCAGGTCGTCGAGATCCTCGAGCGGGACGGCGTCGTCACGGGCGTCGAGGTCGACACGCCCAACGGCCGCCGGCGGATCCTCGCGAGCGCCGGTGTGGTCTTCGCGTCCGGCGGCTTCACCCACAACCGCGAGCTCGTCGAGCGGCACCTGCCGGGCTTCGTCCCCGGCGGCGGAGCGGCGGCGAACAGCACCGGCGCGTTCGTCGGGCTGGCCGAGCGGCTCGGCGCGGACTTCGCGAACATGGACAGCGCCTGGTGGGCGCAGCTGCCCGTCGAGATGGCGCTGAAGAGCCGCGAGCAGCCGCAGCTCGTCTTCGTCCCGACCGGCGACAGCATGATCATCGTGAACGCCGAGGGCCGGCGGGTCGTCAACGAGAAGGACGTCTACCACGACCGCGGCAAGATCCACTTCGTCCGCGACGCCGACGGCGGGCAGCCGAACAAGCTGCTGTTCTGGATCTTCGACCAGCCGCTCCTGGACCAGCCGCTGCACCACTCCCGCTGGCCGCTGCCCCCCGCCGGTGAGGAGGCGGACTTCCTGATCCAGGCCCCGACGCTGCAGGAGCTCGAGGTCAGGATCGCCGAGCACCTCGCCGCGATCGCGGGGGAGACCGACGGCTTCGCGCTCAAGCCGTCGTTCGGCGCGAACCTGCCGGGCACGATCGAGCGCTTCAACGGCTTCGCCGAGCGCGGCGTCGACGAGGACTTCCACCGCGGCGGTCGCCCGATCGAGCTCGACTGGGGCGGACCGGGCCGGGTCGGCCACCAGCCGAACATCACGATGTTCCCGATCGCCGACCGGGGCCCGTACTACTGCGTGATCCTCGCGGCCGCCACGCTCGACACCAACGGCGGCCCCCGGGTCGACGTCGAGGGCCGCGTGCTGCGGCCCGGAGGCGAGGCGATCCCGGGGCTCTACGGCGCGGGCAACTGCGTGGCGTCGCCGGCCGGTCACGGCTACTGGTCCGGCGGCGGGACGCTCGGGCCGGCCGTGGTCTTCGGCTGGCGCGCGGGGCGCGCGGCGGCGGGCGGGGAGCTGCCGGCGTCCGCGGCACCGGCCGCCACGGGCGCGACCGCCTGAGCGGGAGCAACCGGGGCGGGAGGCGGGGCTGCCCCGCCCCCGCCTCACGTCCGGGGCGGGCGACGCCCCGCCCGGCGGAGTGTGCCCCCCGGCAGGGCCGCCCCGGGACCCGGGCGTGACGCGCGGTCCGGGGCCCTACGCCCCCGGCCCCGGCAGGTCGATGAAGCCGTAGCCCGAGACGGGCTCGCCGGCCCAGGTCCCCGTGACCTCGAGGCTGCCGGTGTAGAGGATCGGGTTCTCGTGCATCACCCGCTGCGTCAGGTGCAGCTCGGCGTCCAGCACCGGGATCCGCACGGTCCAGCGCTCCGGCGTCGCCGTGCCGGTCTCGGCGTTGATCAGCTCGCCCTCCTGCGACTCGCGCAGCGGCGCGATCGCCGACACGGTGTGCGAGCCGTCGGGGTGCCCCGCGGTCACCCACGCCTTGCCGTTCGGCGTGGTGTCGAAGAGGCTCAGGTTCTCGCCGTTGTCGAGGCAGATGCCGAACCAGATCAGCGGCTCGTCGACGGGCAGCGCGCTCATGAACCACTGGCGGTCGAACCACGCCTCGCCCTGGACCTCGAGGACCTCGCCGTCGACG
Organism: Patulibacter sp. NPDC049589; assembly: GCF_040675535.1. Taxonomy (NCBI): domain Bacteria; kingdom Bacillati; phylum Actinomycetota; class Thermoleophilia; order Solirubrobacterales; family Patulibacteraceae; genus Patulibacter; species Patulibacter sp. NPDC049589. The sequence continues at coordinate 25,615 of NZ_JBFAPC010000062.1, forward strand.
GTCAGCGTGCCCGCGGTCGGGACGGCCGGGACGGAGTACTGGAAGGTCGTCGTCCCGAACAGCGGGAACGAGCCGACGCCGCAGCTGTAGAGCACGGGCGCGGCGGGCCGCAGCGTCAGGGCGCTCGACGCGCCCGGCGCCTCGGTGGCGACCGTCAGCTCCTCGAGGTCGCCGGCGATCGTCACCCGCGGGCCCCGGATGTCGAGGTGGTCGCCCGCGAAGGTCGTGGCGCCGGGCGCCTCCTGGAACGTCTCGTGCCAGTGGCGCTGCGTCGCGTCCTCGCGGATCGACGTCCAGCCGACCACGCCGGGCTCGGGCTCGGTCGCGTTGACGATGCAGTGGTGGAACCAGAAGACGCGGTCGTCCGCGGTGCGCAGGCGCGCGGCCACCCACCACAGCTCGGCGCCGACGCCGGGCGTCGAGCCCTGGTCGTCCGGGAACGTGATCGTGACTGGGGTCGTCGTCGTGGTCGGCACGGCGTCTCCTCGTTCGGGGCGTCCGTCGGGACCGCCCGGTGCTGGTCGGTGGTCGCGGCGCGGTCGTCCCGGACGCCGCCGGGAAGATCACTGCACACGATAGGCAGCATAGACGCGGGGGATGGAGGCGCGGGAGAGCTTCACGACGGGTGCTTCCGAGCACCGTCGGCCGGAGTGGCAAAACTATGAATATCGTTGACATGGAGTCGGTCGCCGGGATAGCGTGACCCCGCCGTCGGCCCACCGGGCCCCGGCGTCGCACCAGGCACCGGAGGACGGACAGGCATGAGCACCACGACCGTGGCGTTGCAGGCGCTCGCGGGGGCGATCACCGGACGCGTGATCACCGCGGACGCGCCCGACTACGACGAGCAGCGCGCGCAGTACAACGGCATGATCGACCGCTACCCCGTCGCCATCGTGCGGATCGCCGGCGAGGCCGATGCGGCGACGGCGATCGCCTTCGCGCGGGACGCGGGACTGCCGATCGCGATCCGCGCCGGCGGCCACTCGTCGCCCGGCCACGGCGTCGTCGACGACGGCCTCGTGATCGACGTGCGCGACCTGACGGAGATCGTCGTCGATCCCGCGGCGCGCACCGTCCGCTGCGGCGCCGGCGTGGACTGGGGCGCCTTCGACCGCGCGACGCAGGAGCACGGCCTCGCCGTCACGGGCGGCCGCATCTCGACGACCGGCGTCACCGGGCTGACGATCGGCAGCGGCTCGGGCTGGCTCGAGCGCGTGCACGGCCTGACGTCCGACCACCTGATCGGGCTGCGGCTCGTGACCGCGGACGGCGAGACGGTCGTCGCGACCGAGGACGACCACGCCGAGCTGCTGTGGGCGTCCCGCGGGGGCGGGGGCAACTTCGGCGTCATCACGGAGCTGACGTTCCGCCTGCACCCGCTCGGGCCGCAGGTCCTCGGCGGCGCGCGCTTCTACCCGATGGAGCGGGCGGTCGAGGTCGCCAAGGCGTACCGGGACCTGAACGCCACCGCGCCGGCCGAGCTCTGCACCGGGCTGACCTTCCAGGTCGCGCCGCCCGCGCCGTTCCTGCCGACCGCGGTCCACGGCCGCTCGGTCGCCGCCGTCTTCGTGCTCTGGGCCGGCCCGATCGGCCCCGAGGCGGAGGCCGGCGTCGCGCTGCTCGACGCGCTCGGCGAGCCGCTGGCGGACATCGTCGCCCCGATCGGCTACGCCGAGCTGCAGGGGATGACCGACGCGAGCTATCCGTACGGCAACCGCGACTACTTCAAGGGCGGGTTCATCGACGAGCTCTCCGACGGCGCGATCGAGGCGCTCGTCGGGTTCGGCGCGGACCTCAAGGCGCCGCGCAGCAACCTGATCCTGCTGCCGATGGGCGAGCACACCGCCTACGCCCGGGTGGGCGAGGACGTCTCGCCGCTCGGCTACCGCGACGCGCAGTGGAGCTTCCAGGTCCTCTCGCTCTGGGAGGACGCGGCCGAGGACGACCTGCACCGCGACTGGACGCGCCTCGTCGCCGAGACGATGTCCTCGTACAGCTCGATGGTCGCCTTCCCGAACTTCATCGCCGGCCAGGAGGACGAGCTGAGCGCGGCGGAGAAGGCGTTCTCCCCCGGCGCGCTCGCCCGCCTGCGGGCGGTGAAGCGCGCGTACGACCCGGGCAACGTGTTCGCGCGCAACGTCGTGTCGCTCGTCTGAGGACGAACGCGACGCCCGCCGGACCGGGCGCGGCGGAGACCTCTCCTCGCCGTCGCGCCCGGCCTCTCGGCCCCTGCCCGCCTCGGCTCGCCGACCGGTCCTGTCCCGCCCTGGGGACGCCGCGGCGAGAGCGCCGGGACGGTCCTGGTCAGAGCCCCGCGGCCGCCGCCCGCCCGACGTCCGCCACCACCTGCGCGTCGATCGCGCCGACCTCGAGGTCCATGTCCAGCCCGGCGAGCTCCCAGCCGCGACGGAAGTCGTCGACGTGCTTGCGGGTCATCAGCGCCGCGGCCTCGGCGTCGCCGACCTGCATCTCCTCGAGGATGCGGTGGTGGAAGCGCAGCGCGCGGGCGGTGAGCTTCGGGGAGACCATGAAGCCGCCGAGCATCGGCAGCAGCAGGTCGGTGATCGGGGAGCGGGCGATCAGCAGCGCGGGGTTCCCGCTGGCTTCGGCGATCGACAGGTGGAACTCCTGGTCCAGGCGGTTCCACTCCTCGAAGTCGTTCAGGTGGGCCTCCTGGGCGCGGAGGTTCGCGGCGAGCCCGCGCAGCGCGACCGGGTCGGCGCGCTCGGTCGCCAGGCGCGTGACGGCGGGCTCGAAGACGAGCAGCGCCTCGTGCAGGTCGCGGAAGGTCACGCGGCTGCGGCGCAGCGCTCGGTGGACCTCGTCCGCGCTCCGCGCGTCCTCCGGCGCGACGACCAGCACGCGCGGGCTCGGGCGCCGGACGAGCCCGGCCTCCTGCAGCGTGCGCAGCGCCTCGCGCACCGTCGAGCGGCTCACGGACTCCTGCTCCGCCAGGGCGATCTCCGACGGCAGCCGCGCCCCGACGGCCAGCTCGCCGGACTCGATCCGCCGGCGCAGCTCGCCCGCCAGCACCTCGTAGGCGCGGGCGGGCTGGCCGGGTGCGGACGGGGCGCTCATGCGGCCATCATCCCTCCGCGACCATCGCCTCTGCGGTGCGGGCGACGGCCTCGCCCTGCGGCATCAGCACCTGCTCGAGCGTCGGGGTGAACGGCATCGGGACCGACGGCGCGCCGATGCGGCGGACGGGGACGCGCAGCAGGTCGAAGAGCTCCTCGGCTCCGCGGGCCGCGATCTCGGCGCCCGCGCCGAAGTCCTGGACGGCCTCGTGGACGACGAGCAGCCGGCCGGTCCTGGACGCCGACTCCAGCACCGTGGCCATGTCCAGCGGCACCAGCGAGCGCAGGTCGATGACCTCGATCGACGCCGACGACGCCTCCGCCGCGGCCACGCACTCCCGGACCATCTGGCCCCAGGTGACGACGGTGACGTCGTCCCCGCGGACGGCCACGCGCGCCTGCCCGAGCGGCAGCGGGTCGTCGTCGAGGGTGCCCTTCATCGAGTAGAGCCGGCGGTTCTCGACGTAGACGACCGGGTTGGGGTCGGCGGCCGCCTGGACCAGCAGGTCCTTCGCGTCGGTGACGGTGCCGGGGAGGACGACCTTCAGGCCCGGGATGTGGGCGACCATCGCCTCGAGGCTCTGGGAGTGCTGGGCGCCGGCGCTCTTGCCGCTGCCGGTCTGGGTGCGGAAGACGATCGGGATCTCGAGCGCCCCGGCGGTCATGTACCGGAGCTTCGCGGCCTGGTTCATGATCGGGTCCAGGCAGACGCCGAGGAAGTCCATGAACATGATCTCGACGATCGGGCGCAGGCCGGTCATCGCGGCGCCGACGGCCGCGCCGACGTAGCCCATCTCGCTGATCGGGGTGTCGATCACGCGGTCGGTGCCGAAGCGCTCGGCGAGGCCCTTGGTGACGGTGAAGATGCCGCCGCCGACCCCGACGTCGATGCCCATGACGACCGCGGTCGGGTCGTGCTCCAGGACGTCCGCCATGCCCGCGTTGATCGCGTGCATGTAGCGGGTGGTGGTGAGCTCAGGCGCCGAAGACATGCTCGTACGCCTCCTCTCCGGCCGGCAGGTCGGCGGCGCGGGCGGCGGCCACCGCCTGCTCGATCCGCTCGTCCGCGGCGCGCTCGACGGCGTCGAGCTCCTCGCGCGTGGCGAGGCCCTCGGCGACGATCCGGGCGCCGAGGACCACGAGCGGGTCGCGGTCGCGCCAGCGCGTGGCCTCCTCCTCGGTCTTGTAGGGCTGGCCGTCGCCCTCGTAGTGACCGTGCCAGCGGTAGGTCATCGCCTCGATCAGCACCGGCCCCTCGCCGCGCCGGCAACGGTCGACGGCCTCGGTGGTGGCGGCGTGCACGGCGGCGGCGTCGTTGCCGTCGACCGTGACCGCGTGGACCCCGTAGCCGCCGATCGTCCGCTCGGCGACCGAGCCGACGCGCGTCATCGTGCTCGAGTCGGTGAACTCGGCGTAGAGGTTGTTCTCGCAGAGGAAGATCGCCGGCAGGTCCCAGATCGCGGCGAGGTTGACGGCCTCGTGGAACGACCCCTGGTTGACGGCGCCCTCGCCGAAGAAGGCGACCGCGACGCGGTCCTGCTTCAGGAGCTTGCTCGAGAGCGCGGCGCCGACGATCAGCGGGATGCCCGCGCCGACGATGGCGTTGGCGCCGAGGATGCCGATCCGCGGATCGGCGACGTGCATCGAGCCGCCCTTGCCGCGGCCCAGACCGGTGACCTTGCCGAAGAGCTCGGCCATCATCGCATCGACGTCCGCGCCCTTGGCGAGCACGTGGCCGTGGCCGCGGTGGGTGGTGGCGAGGTAGTCGTCCGGGCGCAGCGCCGCCGCGACCCCCGCGGCGACGCCCTCCTGGCCGAGCGAGGTGTGGACGAAGCCGGGGATCTCGCCGTCGCGGTAGAGCGCCGAGACCGCGGTCTCGAACGCGCGGATCAGCGCGACGGTGCCGTGCAGGTCCAGCAGCGGTGCCGCCGCGGGGGCCGCTGCCGCCTCGGACGGGTCGGTGGTGGTCGTGTGGGTCATGCGCGGACTCCTACTGTCGGACCAAAAGAAGAAATGATGGGCATAGATCGCTAAACAGCATGCTACTGTCAGACCATCTTGGTGACCAGTCGACATTCAGAGGGCGGAGCCCACCAGTGATCACCCCCGTCGTCATGCCGCAGCTCGGCCTCGAGGTCACGGAGGGCGTGGTCGTCGAGCTCTTCGTGCAGCCCGGTGCCGTCGTCGCGAAGGACGAGCCCCTGATGGAGCTCGAGACCGACAAGGCGAGCACCGACGTCGTCGCCCCGCGCGACGGGGTCCTGCGCGCGTTCTCGGTCGCCGTCGGCGACGTCGTCCCGGTCGGCGACGTCCTCGCGCTGCTGGCCGACACGGCGGACGAGCCGCTCGACGGCGGGGCCGACGCGGTCGCCCCGGCCGCGGTCGAGGCCGACGAGCGGGTGCTCGCCGGCGTGGGAGCGGTCGCCGACGGCGCGTCCGCCGCGGACTGGCGGTCCGGCGGAGGTGCCGCGCCGGATGGTCCGACCGACGCCCCGTCGGTTCGGGCCGATCTCGAAGTGGACGCCCGAGCAGATGAAGGCGGGGCCGTCGAAC